>JBGPTG010000303.1:0-4460 GCA_041490545.1 Gammaproteobacteria bacterium | reverse complement strand
TTTCCATCGCCTCGTCGCTGCGCGACGCGAAGGAGCTCTTCGACATGGCGCGCGCGGAGAGCGACGACGGCACCCTCTCCGGTATCGCCGGGGACGTCGCCGATCTCGAGAAGAAGGTCGGCGATCTCGAATTCCGCCGCATGTTCTCCAATCCCCTGGACCCGAACAACTGCTTCATGGACATCCAGTCGGGATCGGGCGGTACCGAGGCGCAGGACTGGGCGCAGATGCTCGAGCGCATGTATGCCAAGTACTGCGACCGCAAGGATTTCCACATGGAAGTGCTGGAGGAATCCCCGGGCGAAGTCGCCGGCATCAAGAGCGCCTCGCTGAAGATCAGCGGCAGCTACGCGTACGGGCACCTGCGCACCGAGAACGGCGTGCATCGACTGGTGAGGAAATCGCCGTTCGACTCGAACGCGCGCCGCCATACCTCATTTGCCAGCGTGTTCGTCTATCCTGAGGTGGACGAGAACATCGAAGTCGAGGTGAATCCGGCCGACCTGCGCATCGATACCTACCGTGCCTCGGGCGCCGGCGGCCAGCACGTCAACAAGACCGATTCGGCGGTGCGCATCACGCATTTGCCCACGAACGTCGTGGTACAGTGCCAGACTGATCGTTCGCAGCACCGCAACCGCGCGGAAGCCATGGCGATGCTGAAATCGCGACTCTACGAACTGGAACTGCGCAAGCTCCAGGCCGACCGCGACAAGCTGGCCTCCTCCAAGACCGACATCGAATGGGGGCACCAGATCCGCTCCTACGTGCTCGACCAGTCGCGCATCAAGGACCTGCGCACCGGGGTGGAATTCGGCAATACCCAGAAAATACTCGACGGCGATCTCGACGACTTCATCAGCGCCAGCCTCAAGCAAGGCGTCTAGTCTGGACCTGTCAGAATGACAACACACTATGAGTGACGACCGAAACACGGGCAAAGGCGGTCCACCCGGAAAAGAGCCAGGCGACGGTCCACCCCGGGACGAAAACCAGATCGTCGCCGAGCGGCGCGCCAAGCTCGCCGAACTGCGCAAGCAAGGCACCGCCTTTCCGAACGATTTTCGCCGCGAGCACCTCGCCGCGGAGTTGCACCAGGACTTCGGCGCGCAAGCGAACGAGGAGATCGAACCGAAGCAAACTCCGGTGTCCGTCGCCGGCCGCATGATGCTCAAGCGCGTCATGGGCAAGGCGAGCTTCGCCACGATCCAGGACATGAGCGGCCGCATCCAGCTCTACGTGACGCGCGACGCCATCGGCGAGACAGCCTACGAAGCCTTCAAGCACTACGACCTCGGCGACATCCTCGGCGCGACAGGGACGCTCTTCAAGACCAGGACGGGCGAGCTGTCGGTCAAGACGACCGGATTGCGGCTGCTGACCAAGGCGCTGCGCCCGCTGCCGGAGAAATTCCACGGCCTCGCCGACCAGGAGCAGAAATACCGCCAGCGCTATGTGGACCTGATCATGAGCGAGGACACGCGCAAGGTGTTCCGCACGCGCAGCCGCATCGTCCAGGCGATCCGCGACTTCATGACCGGCAAGGGGTTTCTCGAAGTCGAAACACCGATGATGCAGCCGATCCCGGGCGGCGCCAACGCCAGGCCGTTCAGGACGCACCACAACACGCTCGACATGGATCTCTACCTGCGCGTCGCCCCCGAGCTGTATCTCAAGAGGCTGGTCGTCGGCGGCTTCGAGAAGGTGTTCGAGATCAACCGCAGCTTCAGGAACGAGGGCATCTCGACTCGCCACAATCCCGAGTTCACCATGATCGAGTTCTACGAGGCCTACCGCGACTACCGCTACCTGATGGACTTCACGGAAGAAATGCTGCGCGACCTCGCCCAGAAGGTGCTCGGCACATTGCAGCTGAGCTACGGCGGCCAGGCGATCGATCTCGGCAACCGGTTCGAGCGCTTTACAATCGAACAGGCTCTCCGGAAATACGCACCGGGGTATGCCGAGGCGACCGACCCGAAAGCCTTGGCTCTTGCGCTCGGCCGCACAGGCATCAAGACGAATCCTGAATCGAGCCTCGCCGTGCTCAAGCTCCAGGCGTTCGAAACGATCGAGGACAAGCTCATCCAGCCGACCTTCATCGTCGATTACCCCGCCGAGGTGTCGCCTCTCGCGCGGCGCAGCGACGCCGATCCGCAAGTCACCGACCGCTTTGAGCTGTACGTCGCGGGACGCGAGCTGGCCAACGGATTCTCCGAGCTCAACGATCCCGAAGACCAGGCCGCGCGTTTCGAGGAACAGGCGAAGGAAAAAGCAGCGGGCAACGAGGAATCGATGTACTACGACGCCGACTACATCCGCGCGCTCGAGCACGGACTGCCGCCCACCGCCGGGGAAGGCATCGGCATCGACCGGCTCGTCATGCTTTTCACCGACAGCCCGAGCATTCGCGACGTGCTGCTGTTTCCGCACCTGCGACCCGAGGTCTGACACCCGGCGCCTCCGGCAATCCGGCCTGCAACAATCTGTTACGTCAACGCAGTGGCATTCGGGGCGTTACTGCGGGTAAGCTTTTGCACGTTTCCCCGCAACAGGAGATCCCATTATGGAAGCACAAGCCGCACGTTCCTCTCATCCGCTCGTCATCATCGCGGCAGTCGCGATCACGCTTTTCAGCCTGGTCGGCATCGGCGCGGTGCTCGGCTGGATCCCGACATCGGTCGGGACCCAGAGCAACACGGCCCCCGCGCCGCTCGCCCAGGCACCGGTGCAGCTTCAGCCACCAGTACAGCCGGCAGCCCAGCCCGAACCGGTGAAACAGGTCGAGCAAAAACCTGCGCCGCACCCGAAGCCGAAGGCCGTGGTCAAGCATGAGGCGCCGGCGCCGATCCCGCAGGCCGCCGTTCCCCCGCCGCCGCCGGTGCATGTCGCGGCGATCTGCAAGGTGTGCGCGGTGATCGAGGAAGTACGTGAAGTCGAGAAGGCCGGGCAGGCTTCCGGTGCCGGCGCAGTCGGCGGTGCGGTCGTCGGCGGCGTGGTCGGCCACCAGGTCGGCAGCGGCCGCGGCCGCGACGTCGCCACCGTGCTCGGCGCGCTCGGCGGTGCGTTCGGCGGCAACGCGATCGAGAAGAACGTAAAGAAAACCAAGGAATACCAGATCTGGATCCGCTACGAGGACGGCAGCAAGGGCATGTTCGTCCAGCCCACGCCTCCGGGCTGGCGCATCGGCGACAAGGTCAAGGTCATCGACGGATCGCTCCAGTCGAACGGTTGAGCAGGGTGCGACCGGACGCGGGCAGACGCCCGCGTATTTTTTTTGGCGGCCGCACGCAGGAGACATTCCGCGGAGGCAGCCCCAGGGAATAGAATCGCGGCATGACCGGCCTGGCGGTGTCCCTGGTGCTCGGCGCCGCGCTGGTGCACGCGGGCTGGAACTACCTGCTCAAGAAAAGCGGCGGCGGCATAGGCTTCGTCTGGCTGTTCGCCGCGTTGTCGTCGCTGTTCTACGCGCCGCTCGCCATCGGCATCGTCCTGCTCCAGGACTTCCACTTCACCACCGAAGCCTTTGGCTTCCTTGCGGCGAGCGCGCTGCTGCACACCGCCTACTATCTGCTGCTCGACCGCGGTTACCGTTTCGGCGACCTGTCGGTCGTCTACCCGCTCGCGCGAGCGACCGGACCATTTCTCACCGTGCTGGTGGCGATCACGCTGCTCGGCGAGCGGCCGGGCGCCGTAGCGCTCGCCGGGGCTGCGCTCGTCGTGGGCGGCGCCTTCTTTCTCGCCGCCAGCCCTGCGCGGCTGCGCGAGGCGGGCGCCTGGCGCGCGGTGGCGTTCGCGCTCCTCACCGGGTGCATGATCGCTTCGTATACAGTGGTCGACAAACAGGCCGTGAGCGTTGCGCTGATCCCGCCCATCCTGCAGGACTGGGGCGCCAATCTCGGCCGCGTGCTGGTGCTGACGCCGCTCGCGCTGCGCCGGAAGGAACAGATCAAGGCCGCCTGGGCCGGACAGCGCAAGGCGGTGATCCTGGTGGCGCTGCTATGCCCCCTCTCATACATCCTCGTGCTGAGCGCCATGGTGTTCACGCCGGTCAGCTATGTGGCCCCCGCGCGGGAGATCAGCATCCTGTTTGCCGCGCTGATGGGAGCGCACTGGCTGCGCGAAAGCGACGCGACGCGGCGGATCGCCGCAGCCGTCACGATGGCGCTCGGCGTGGTCGCGCTGGCCCTCGGATAGATTTGAAACGACGAGTTCCTGCCCGTCGCAACGCTACGGACCCTTTAAGAGGGGATCGCGTTACGTATCGCGGGCAGCATGCGCGCCACCGCGTCGCGCCCTTCGGCGATTGCGAACTCGGCGCGGTGATAGTCGAGCAGCCCTAGGCGCCCAAGGCGCGGCGTCAGCAGCACATCGGGAGGCTCACCCGCGAGGCGGCTGCGCGCGATGCGCACCTGCATGATGTTGATCGACCCCATGAGCGTCTCCAGCAGCGAAGGCCG
>JBGPTG010000302.1:0-4491 GCA_041490545.1 Gammaproteobacteria bacterium | reverse complement strand
GTCGGCCTGCTGATCGACGCCGCGGGCAAGCCCACGGTGCTGGCGAGCTCCAAACGGCACGGCAGGCTGATGACGGTGAAGCTGCTGCAGCCCGTGGTCATCCCGGCCGGTTCGGTGGCCCAACTGTGGGCCTTGCCCAAGGACGGCAGCGCGGCGTTTCCGGTCGGCGTGGTACCCGGCACCGGCTCGGCCACCGTGGCTTTGGCGGACACCTCGGAAAAGCTGTTCTTCAACGTGTCACGGCTTGCGGTGAGCATCGAAGCGGCGCCGGCCAGGGCCGGCGACAAACCGTCGGGCGAGTTTGTTCTGTCCGGGCATTGCGTCAAACTCTGGTAGCTCAGTCTGGTAACGCAGCGGGCCAGACCGGCCGAAAATTCTCGTCGCCGCGCTGCGTCCGTTTTCAGAGTCGGCCTCGTAAGTGCCAGTAGGACACCGCGGACGGTGTCCCTTCAACCCAACCAACGAGGATCAAGCCATGAAGACCACCATCACCCGCCTCCTGACCACCAGCGCGCTGCTGCTCGCGATGAGCCACAGCTTTGCCGCCGACACCATGCCCAGCCCGGCGGCCGCGCCCGACGAACTGGCCACCGTGCGCACGCAGATCGCCGCCAAGAACTGGCCCGCCGCAATCGGCGAACTCAAGCGCGTCAACGACAGCGGCAATGCCGACTGGAACAATCTGATGGGCTACAGCCTGCGCAAGGGCCCGACGCCCGATTTCGCGGGAGCCGAGAAGTTCTACAACGAAGCATTGCGCATCAACCCCAAGCACCGCGGCGCGCTCGAATACTCGGGCGAGCTTTACCTGATGACCGGCGACCTGGCCAAGGCCGAGCAGCGCCTGGCCACACTCGACAAGGTATGCACGTTCGGGTGCGAGGAATTCACCGACCTGAAGAAGGCGATTGCGCAATACAAGGCCAACGGCAACAAGGCTTCATCGACCTATTGACGAGGAGGCTGTTCCCCCACGGACGCAAGGCGCAATCAGCGCCTTGTTGCCGCGCCCCGGGCCTTGATCGCGCCGCGCCGACGGCGGCGCTTCGCGGCGCTCACCAGAGCCCTCGGTAGTTTAGGAACGGCGCGCTCTCGCAGGAGTTTCGCAGGCGCATGCTCGCTTGGCGCCACGCGGCCGTAAAACAACAAAGTTAGGAATAGAAACACGCGTGGTTTATGATTCGCGAATGACCACGAAGAAATTTGAAATCCTGGTGCTCAATCAGATCTCGCAGATCGGCTTGAAGCGCCTTCCGGCCGAGGCTTACCGCATCGCGAAGGACGCCTCGCACCCCGACGCAATCCTGGTGCGCTCGCAGGACATGCACGCGATGGAAATTCCCGGCAGCGTGCGCGCGATCGGCCGCGCCGGCGCGGGCACCAACAACATTCCGGTGAAAGCGATGAGCGGGCGCGGAGTGCCCGTTTTCAACGCGCCGGGGGCGAACGCCAACGCGGTGAAGGAACTGGTGCTCGCCGGGATGCTGATCGCGGCGCGAAATCTCGCCCCTGCGCTTGATTTCGTTTCCTCGCTCTCAGGCAAGGATGCAGCGCTCTCCGAGCGCGTCGAGGACGGCAAGAAGCAGTTTGCCGGCATCGAGCTTCCCAATCACACGCTCGGCGTGATCGGCCTGGGCAAGATCGGCAGCCTCGTCGCCGACGCCGCGATCAAGCTCGGCATGAACGTGCTCGGCTACGATCCCAATATCACTGTGGATGCGGCCTGGAGCCTGCCTTCCCAGGTGAAGAAGGCGCACTCCATCGAGGAAGTGCTGAAGGCCAGTCATTTCATTACGCTGCATGTGCCGCTCGTGGAAGCCACGCGCAATCTCATCAACGCGAAAAACCTGGAACTCGCCCACGCGGGCGCGATCCTGCTCAATTTCTCCCGGGAGGAGATCGTCGACGCGAAAGCGGTCACCGCGGCGCTCGCCTCGCACAAGTTGAGGTACTACGTCACCGACTTCCCTTCGGCCGCGCTCGCCGGCAATCCGGCGGTGATCGCGCTGCCGCACCTCGGCGCTTCGACCCGCGAGGCCGAGGACAACAGCGCCATCATGGTCGTCGACGAGGTGCGCGACTACCTCGAGCACGGCAACGTGCAGAATGCCGTCAATTTCCCCGACGTCGTGATGGGGCGCGAATCGCCGTACCGCGTCGCCATCGCCAACGCCAACGTGCCGAACATGGTGGGCCAGATCTCGGGGGCCATGGCCGGGGCGGGGCTCAATATCCATAACATGGTGAACCGCTCCAGGGGCGAGATGGCCTACACACTGGTCGATGTGGACAGCGTGGTGAACGAGGGACTCGTCGAAGGCCTCGCGCGCATCAAGGGCGTGCTCGTGGTTCGCTATTTGCCCTTATCCTGAGCGCCATGGCCGACGACATCACCAAGCACCGCGCCGGGATCGACGCGCTCGACGAAAAAATCGTTACGTTGCTGAACGAGCGAGCGACGCGCGCCGCCGCCATCGGGAAACTGAAAGCGAACGGCAGCGCGTACCGCCCCGAGCGCGAAGCCGAGGTTCTGCGCCGTGTGGCGCTCGCCAACCGCGGACCGCTCGCGAACGATGCGCTCACGCGGCTTTTCACCGAAGTCATATCGGTCTGCCGCGCGCTCGAGCAGCCGCTTTCGGTCGCTTACCTCGGGCCGCAAGGCACCTTTACCGAGATGGCCCTGGGCAAGCAGTTCGGCGCGAGCGTCGAGGCGTTGTCTTGCGCCTCGATCGACGAGGTGTTCCGCGCCGCCGAGACCGGGGGCGCGCAGTATGCGGTCGTGCCGGTTGAAAATTCCACCGACGGGGCGATCGGACGCACGCTCGATCTGCTGCTCGCGACCCCCTTGCGGATTTGCGCCGAAGTGGTGCTGCGCGTGCAGCAGAACCTGATGGCGAAGCGCGCTTCGATGAAGGCGATACGCAGGGTCTATTCGCACCCGCAGTCCCTCGCGCAGTGCCACGGCTGGCTCTCGCAGAACCTCCCCGGGGTCCAGCGCGTGCCGCTTGCGAGCAACGCCGAAGCCGCGCGCGTCGCGGCGAAAGAGGCGGGCGCGGCGGCGATCGGGCCGGAGATCGCCGCCGCGCGCTACGGGCTCAAGCTGCTCGCGCGCTCGATCGAGGACGATCCCAAGAACCGGACCCGTTTTCTGGTGTTGGGATCTCACGACGCCGGCGCCTCCGGCAACGACCGCACTTCGCTCGTCATGACGGCGCACAACAAGCCCGGTTCCCTCCACGACCTGATCGCATCGTTCGCCGCGCACGGCGTGAGCATGACGCGGCTGGAATCCCGGCCCGCGCGCACCGGGCAGTGGGAATACTATTTCTACGTGGACATCGACGGCCACCAGCACGATCCCAAGGTCGCCCGGGCGCTCGCCGAACTGCGCGACAAGGCGCCGTTCCTGAAGATCTTCGGCAGCTACCCGGCTGCGGTTCTTTAGGACTGCTCCATGGACCTGTGCGAGCAGTCCCCGTCGTACATCCGGGCAATCGCGCCGTATCAGCCCGGCAAACCGATCTCCGAGCTCGCCCGCGAGATGGGGCTCGACGAAAAGAAAATCATCAAGCTCGCCTCGAACGAGAATCCGCTCGGCATCTCGCCCAAGGCGAAAGCCGCGATCAAGAAGGAGCTCGCGGACCTGGGGCGTTATCCCGACGGCAACGCTTTCGATCTGAAAGCGGCGCTGTCGCGCCGCTACGCAGTGCCGCAGGAGGGCGTCGTCGTCGGCAACGGTTCGAACGATCTGCTCGAGATGGCCGCGGGTGCTTTTCTCGCACCCGGCCGCGCCGCGGTGTACTCGCAGCATGCTTTTGCGGTCTATCCGCTTGCAACCCAGGCGCGCGGCGCGAAAAGCATCGTTGTCCCGGCGAATAACTACGGCCACGATCTTGCGGCCATGCTCGCCGCGATCACGTCCGAGACGCGGGTGGTGTTCATCGCCAATCCGAATAATCCGACGGGGACGTTCGTGCGTGGCGAGGAGCTCGAGGAGTTTGTTGCACGCGCGCCGCGGGACGTGGCTGTGGTCGTCGACCAGGCCTACACCGAATATCTGCCGCCCGAGCTGCGTTACGACAGCGTGGCGTGGCTCGCGAAATACCCGAATCTCATCCTGACGCGCACGTTTTCCAAGGTCTACGGGCTGGCGGGCCTGCGCGTCGGCTTCGGACTCATGCATCCGGAAGTCGCCGATCTCCTGAACCGCGTGCGCCAGCCCTTCAATGTGAACAGCCTCGCGCTCGCCGCGGCGGTCGCGGCGCTCGGCGACGCCAGGTTCGTCGCCAGGAGCTATCGGATGAACCGGTCGGGCATGGCGAAGCTCGAACGCAATTTCAAGACGCTCGGGCTCGAGTACATTCCCTCGTGTGCCAATTTTGTCGCCTTCCGGGTGCCGCGAACCAGGGCGGTCTACGAGAAACTGCTGCGCCGGGGCGTGATCGTCAGGCCGGTGGCGGGCTACGACATGCCCGACCATCTGCGCGTGAC
>JBGPTG010000301.1:0-4531 GCA_041490545.1 Gammaproteobacteria bacterium | reverse complement strand
GCCCTTCACCTGGGACACGTTCTCCGCAGCCGTGCAAGTACTGACGTCGCTGCGCGGACCGGACCTGCTGCGCGTCAAGGGCCTGGTCAACGTCGTCGGCGAATCCGGACCGGTCCTGGTACAGGGCGCACAGCACGTGTTTCATCCCCCGGTCACCCTCGAGGCCTGGTCCGGGGACGACCGGCGCTCGCGCCTGGTGTTCATCACGCGCAACATCGCGCGCGAATCCATCGAGGCGCTGTTCGCCGCGGTGGGAACGCTCTCCGCGCCGAAAGCCTGAACACCTCCGCGCGTCTCAATTGCGCGACCGATCGCCGGCAAGCTATCATCGACGCGCTCCTAGACGACCAGACGGGAATCCCATGAACGCCAAGCAAAACCTCGCTCCCGCGGTGCGCGCGGAAACTCCGGTCGCAGGGCCCGAGCAGACCGACGTCTGGGGCAGCGACGCGATCGCGGCGATGCTGCGCGCGCTCGATATCCCGTTCCTCGCGCTCAATCCCGGCGCGAGCTATCGCGGCCTGCACGACAGCATCGTCAACTACCTCGGCAACACCCGCCCGCAGATGCTGCTGTGCCTGCACGAGGAAGCCGCCGTCGCGATCGCGCAAGGTTACGCCAAGGCCTCGGGCAGGATGATGGGCGCGGTGGTGCACTCCAACGTCGGACTGATGCACGCCACCATGGCGATCTTCAACGCCTGGTGCGACCGCATGCCGATGCTCGTGCTGGGCGCCACCGGTCCCTGGGACGCCTCGAAGCGCCGGCCCTGGATCGACTGGATTCACACCGCCTCCGACCAGGGGGCGCTGGTCCGCGACTACACCAAGTGGGACAACCAGCCGGGTTCGGTGACGGCGGCGTACGAGGCGCTGCTGCGTGCGAAGCAGATCGCCAATACCGCGCCGCGCGGCCCCACCTACGTGAATCTCGATGCGGCCCTGCAGGAAGCGAGGATCGGGCCGCTGCCCGCGCTTCCCGACGTGTCGCGCTTCCGCTCGCCCGAGCCGGTGCTGCCGTCGGCGAGCCTGGTCGACGCGGCCGCGAAGCTGCTTTCCGGCGCGAAGCGCCCGGTGATCCTCGCCGGGCGGGTATCGAGAAGCGAATCCGGATGGAAACAGCGCATCGCGCTCGCCGAGAAGTTGCAGGCGCGCGTCTTCACCGATATCAAGGTCGGGGCCGCATTTCCTACCGACCATCCGCTGCACGCCGCGCCGCCTGCGACGTTTCTGTCGCCCGAATCGGCCAGCTTGTTGCGCGAAGCCGACGTTGTGCTGTCGCTCGACTGGGTCGATCTGGCCGGTGCGCTGAAAGCAGCCTGGGGCGCGGAATCGATCGGCGCGAAGATCATCCAGGTCTCGTGCGACGCGCACCTGCACCGCGGCTGGAGCATGGACTACCAGGGACTGCCCGCCGTGGACGTCTACATGATGTGCGAGCCCGACGTCGCTGTTCCGCTGCTGCTCGAAGGCGTGCAACCGCGCCCGGCCGGGAACGCCGGAAAGACGGCGCCGCTGCCCGCGGCTGCATCCGAGGCGCTGACCCTGCGCACGCTGGCAGACGCGCTGAACGCAGCGACCCGCGACGACCCGGTGTGCCTCACGCGGCTGCCGCTCGGCTGGCACGGCGCGTATCGCCATTTCCGTCATCCGCTGGATTACATCGGCTCCGAGGGCGGCGGCGGCGTCGGCGCTGGGCCGGGGATCACTGTCGGCGCGGCGCTCGCGCTGAAAGGCAGCGGGCGGATCCCCGTCGCCATCATGGGCGATGGCGATTTCCTCATGGGCGCGACTGCGCTGTGGACCGCGACGCACTACGGTATTCCTTGCCTCATCCTCGTCGCTAACAACCGTTCCTTCTTCAACGATGAACTGCATCAGGAGCGCGTCGCCAAAGAGCGCTCGCGGCCGGTGGAAAACCGCTGGATCGGCCAGCGCATCAGCGGCCCGGACATCGACCTCGCCATGATGGCGCGCGCCCAGGGCGCCGAAGGGATCGGCCCGGTGACGATTGCCGCCGAGTTGAAACCCGCAATCGACAAGGCCCTGGCTGCGGTGCGGGGTGGGGCGGTCTGCGTGATCGATGTGCGCGTCGCGCCGGGCTATGACACGAACATGGGCGCGTCCGGCGCGAGCCAGAAGCGCTGAGCAGAGCGTATCGATTCCACTGGAGGAGACATGCATACACGAGCCCTGATTGCGTCAACCCTGTGCGCGCTGCTTTCACTGGTGGCGGGCGAAGCCGCGGCACAGAGCGGCCCGTGGCCGAACCGTCCCATCCGTTTCGTCGTGCCGCTGCCTCCCGGGGGCTCCCCCGACTATCTGGCGCGCCTGCTCGCGGAGCGCCTGCAGCCGGTGCTCGGCCAGCCGTTCGTCGTGGAAAACAAGCCCGGCGCGGCGGGCAACATCGCGCGCGATTTCGTCGCCAAAGCGCCCGCCGACGGATACACCATCCTGATGTCGGAGTCGGCGCATGTCATGAGCGCGGCCGTGGTCGCAAAGCTTCCCTACGACCCGATCAAGGACTTCGAGCCGATTTCGCTCGCGGCGACGATTCCGTTCGGATTGACCGTGAACTCGAGCATGCCGGTGCACTCGCTGAAGGAGTTCATCGAGTACGCGAAGGCGTCGCCGCGCGCGCTGACGTACGGCACCGCGGGTATCGGGGCGCCGCATCATTTCGCCGTCGAACTGCTGCGCTCGACGACGGGAATCAACGTCGTGCACGTTCCCTACAAGGGCTCGGCCGGGATCATTCCCGCATTGCTGTCAGGGGAGATCGACTTCACCATCGCGGCGGTGAACTCGCTGTTGCCTCACTTCAAATCCGGGCGGCTCCGCCCGATCGCCATGGCGGGCTCCTCGCGCACGGCGATTCTGCCCGAGGTTCCGACGATCGCCGAGGCGGGCGCGCTGCCGGGCTACGCGGTGGATGTCTGGCTCGGGGTCATGGCGCCCGCGGGCACGCCGCGCAACATCGTCGACCGCTTGAACGCCGAGATCAACCGCAGCGTCCGCGATCCCCGGGTGATCAAGGACCGGCTGACGCCGGTCGGCCTGGAGCCCGTCGGCAGCACCCCCGAACAGCTGCTGGAAACCATGAAAGCCGAACTGGCGAAATACGCCAGGATCGCCCGCGAAGCCGGCATCCGTCCCGAGTAGTCTTGCCCCGGGCCGGGCCGGCGGCTCCGCAATTTACACCTCGCGGCCGATGCGTCGGTCGACCGAGTACTCGCCGCCTCCGCGAATCAGGATAACCACGGCGAGCACCAGCAGAAGCAAGGGCATTTCGACGCCGCCCCTGGGCCAGAAATATCCGAACTGCGGGTTGTAGACGGTCGCTGCGACAACCATGAAACCGACAAAAAGCGCGGCGATCGGCCGGGTGAGAAAGCCGACGATCAGCAAGATGCCACCCGCCAGCTCAAGGGTCCCGATGAAATAGGCCCAGAACAGACCGGGCGTTATGCCTACCTTCTCCATTCCGCCCGCCACACCGACCACATTGCCGCCAAACCATCCGAAGAGTTTCTGGCATCCATGGGGGAGATACCACAAGCCGTAGGCCGCGCGAAAAATCGGCCAGGCAAACCGCTCGCACCGTTCGTACAACCGGCCGAGCCCGGGAAAAACGTAACGCGCTCCTTGCTGCGGACTTTGCATGTTCCCCTCCTTGGTGGATGTAGTTTTGGTTGTCTTCACGCCGCGGCTTTGTCGCGGTTGGTTTCAAACCCGGGCTCGCTGCCCAGCACCGCCGCAGGCTTCTTGAGATCTTCCTGCCAAAGCAGCGATTCCATGTATATGTTGAGCGGCTGATCTTGGACGGTGAGCTCGTAGACGTGATCGTCATACGAGGCGTGGTTGTGCACCGCCCAACCCGGAGCCGACAGCATCAGGTCCCCGGCGGTCCATTCGTAGCGGTTGCCGGCCACGGTGGAGTATCCCTTGCCCTGGAAGTAGTAGTTGATCGCCGCGGAAACGTGGCGATGCGGGCGATCGACGATCTTGGGCGGGCGGATCGTCATCGTCGCGAAGAAATTCGGCGTGATGCCGTTGGTGCGCCCGGTGATGGGGTTGTACATCATGTAGAGTCGGCGGCCGATGTAATCCTTGCCGAGCGCTTCCAGCTTGTCGAGTTCGCGTTTCACCTCTTTCCAGGGGAAATGCAGCGGCTTCGAAATGACCGTCTCGGGATTGATGAGGATCTCGTAGGGCATGAGCATGCCGCCCTCGGTGCCGATGGGGAACATTCCGTACGGGCTCCTGCGGCGCGGGTCCGCGGCGTGCTCGTCCTTCTCGGCATCCTTCGCAGGATGCACGCTCGCCGACGGTTCTTCCTCGGGAAGATAAACCTGCATGTGCTGCAACAATGGCACGTTCGAGTACGTCAACCGGACCTGGAGATCCTTGCCATCGTTGACATGGCGATAGATCGCATACGACGGGTGATTCCACACGTCGTAGCGTTCAAAGGCGGTGCGCCTGCCGGCAACGAGCGCATGCCCGGCACCGCGTATGCAGAAATTAACCTC
>JBGPTG010000300.1:0-4536 GCA_041490545.1 Gammaproteobacteria bacterium | reverse complement strand
CGCGCGGAAACAATTGGCGTGGCTGCGGGTCCAGTCGAAAATGTCGATGTCGCCGCGCAGCCGCGTCATCAGGTCCCGCGCCACCTCGCGCGAGCGGAAAAGGTCGTCGAGCTTGAGCCTCACGCCGGACACGCGATCTTCCATGCGGTAGAGCTTCTGCGCGTCCTCCAGATTGACGAGCGCGAGGCCCGAGTCGTACTCGAACATGCCGACTTCGAAGATCCCGGCCACGGTGAACTGCTTCAGCCGGGGCAGGATGCCCGCGGGCGTCACCAGTCCCTGCGGCGCGATCAGCACGATCTTGTCGCCGGTCACCGCGCCGAGGGCACGCGCGAGTTCCGAACCGAGCACGATGCGGAATTCCCCGGGGACAAGCGCATCCAGGCTTCCGGCAACCATGTGCGCTCCGATATCGGCTACCTTGTCCTCGAGCTGCGGGACGATGCCGCGCACCACCGTGCCGCGCACGCCACCGCCCGAGGAAAGCATCGCCTGGGCGTTGACGAAAGGAGCGGCCGCCACCACCCGCGGGTGCGCCGACGCTTCCTTCGCCACCGCCTGCCATTCGTCGAGCTGGTTGTTCACCCCGGTGATCTGCACGTGCGAGGCGACGCCGAGGATGCGCACGCGCAGTTCTTTCTGAAAACCGTTCATCACCGACAGCACCACGATCAGCGCCGCGACGCCGAGCGCGATGCCGAGCATCGAGGTGAGCGAAATGAACGAAATGAAGTGATTGCGGCGCTTTGCGCGGGTGTAGCGCCAGCCGACGAGGAGTTCGTATTGCACGCGCGAAGTGTGCCACAAGCGGTGCTAAACTCGAAATCGAATGCACTGCCACCTGTTCGTTCCGGAATTTTTCGCGGCTGACGCGTTGACCTCGGCCGATCGCTTCGCGGCCGCAGAGACTCTCGTCGCGCGCGGCCGGCGCAAGCGCCATGACGCGATCTCTCCGGAAGCCTGGCTGTTCGGACGCTTCGACGTGGAAAAGCAGCTGGACTGGCCGGTAGCGCCCTATACGCTGCTCGGCGACGGCGGCTCGCCCGGGACCGACATCTGGCTGCGCGCCGACCCGGTGCACCTGCGACAGGGGAGCGAAGGCCTCGCGCTCGTCGAGCTCACGCCGTCCGCGATTGCACGCGACGAAGCCGATGCGCTCGCCGGGACGCTCAACCGCCACTTCGGCGCAGCCCTGCTGCTCCAGCCGCTGCAGCCCTCGCGCTGGTACCTGCGCCTGCAGCCGCCGGCGGAGGTCGAGACCACGCCGCCCGCCGCGGCGCTCGGCCGGCCGGTCGCGGCGCACCTCGCCCGCGGCCGCGACGCCCTGCGCCTGCACGCGCTGATGAACGAGGCGCAGATGCTGCTGCACGAGCACCCGGTGAACGTAGCGCGCGAGGCGCGCGGCGAAACGCCGCTGAACAGCCTGTGGCCGTGGGGCGGCGGCGCGATAGTCGCTGCGACGGGCGGCGTGATCGGCGGCGCGACGGACGGAGCGGCGGCGCGGCCTTTTTCCATGGTGATCGCCGACGATCCGCTGACGCGCGGGCTTGCGCTCGCCGCCGGAATCTCCGTCCGGCCGCTGCCGGCTTCGGCCGAATCGCTGCGGGGGGTGCTGGCGCAGAAAGGCGTCGCGCTCGTCGTCATGAATGCACCGCGCGATGCGGGCGGCGCGGCGGCGCTCGAGCGCGACTGGTTCGCGCCGCTGCTCGCGGCGCTGCAGGCACGCGAGGTCGGCATGCTCAGCCTGCACCTGTTCGGCGCCGAAACTTTGCTCGAAGTCGAGACGGTGCGCTCCGACCTGCGCTACCTGTGGCGGCGACGCGCGCCGCTGGCGAGGTATCTCGCATGAGCACCGCCGCGCGCATCGTCACACGAGCGGTGTCCCTGCGCACCCAGGACCAGCTGATGCGCGACGGGCTGCACCCGGTGCTCGCGCGCGTGCTCGCCGCGCGCGGCATCGCGCGACGCGGCGACATCGACGATGCGCTCTCCGGGATGATTCCGCCTTCCGCCCTGCTCAATGTCGACCGCGCCGCGACGCTGCTCGCCGACGCGATCGCCGCGGGCAAGCGCCTGCTGATCGTCGCCGACTACGATTGCGACGGGGCCACCGCCTGCGCGGTCGGCATGCGCGCGCTCGCGGCGTTCGGCGCGAACGTCGCCTATCTCGTGCCCAACCGCTTCGAGTACGGCTACGGGCTCACTCCGGAGATCGTCGCGCTGGCCGCGCACTCGAAACCCGATCTCATCATCACGGTCGACAACGGCATCGCCAGCGTCGAAGGCGTCGATGCGGCAAACCAGCTGGGCATCGCCGTGCTGGTCACCGACCATCATCTCCCGGGCGCCGAGCTGCCGCGCGCCGCGGCCATCGTCAATCCGAACCAGCCGGGCTGCGAGTTTCCGAGCAAGAGCCTGGCGGGGGTGGGCGTCATGTTCTATACGATGCTCGCGCTGCGGGCTGAGTTGCGGACGCGCGGGGCGTTCGCCGGGAAGGAAGAACCGGTCCTCGCCGATCTCCTCGATCTCGTCGCGCTCGGCACGGTGGCCGACGTCGTGCCGCTGGACTTCAACAATCGTGTGCTGGTATCGCAGGGCCTGAAGCGCATCCGCGCCGGGCGCATGCAGGAAGGCGTGCGCGCGCTGTTCGCGGTCGCAGGTCGCGACCCCTCGCGCGCCGCCGGCTTCGACCTCGGGTTCCTCCTCGGACCGCGGCTGAACGCGGCCGGGCGGCTCGCCGACATGAGCCTGGGGATCGAATGCCTGGTGACCGCAGACCGCGGCCGCGCGCTCGAGATCGCGCGCCAGCTAGACGAACTCAATCGCGAGCGCCGCACGATCGAGGCCGGTATGCAGGCGCAGGCCGAGGAAATCCTCGGCAAGGTCGCGGTGGGCGAGTCGAACAGCATCAGCCTGTACGACCCGTCGTGGCACCAGGGCGTGGTCGGCATACTCGCCGGCCGCGTCAAGGACCGACATTACCGGCCGGCCTTTGCGTTCGCGCCGTCGGGAGTTGAAGAGATCCGCGGCTCGGGCCGTTCGATCCCCGGCCTGCATCTGCGCGACGCCCTGGATCTCGTCGCCAAGCGCGCGCCGGGCCTGTTGCTGCGCTTCGGCGGGCACGCCGCCGCTGCCGGACTGACGTTGCGCGCCGCGGATTTTCCGCGCTTCGCCGAACTGTTCGAGGCGGTGGCGCGCGAGCTCCTTTCCCCGGCGCAACTCGCGCGCGCCGTCGAGACCGACGGCTCGCTCGAGCCCGCCTATCTCGATCTGCGTCTCGCGCAGCTGCTCGATCAGCAGATCTGGGGCCAGGGGTTTCCGCAGCCGCTGTTCTGCGACGAGTTCGAAGTGCTGGGGCAGCGCGTCGTCGGCGAAAAACACCTGAAGCTGAAACTCGCGCGCGGCGGGCGCAACCTCGAGGCGATGCGCTTCAACTCCCTCGATCCGCTGCCCGCGTCGATGCGCGCCGCGTACCGGCTTTCGGTCAACGAGTTCAACGGCCTGCAGAGCCTGCAGCTGGTGATCGAGCATTGGGAGAAGACATGAGCAAGGTGAGCACTGTGAGCACGTTGGCGAGACTGCGAATCGCCTGGCCGAAAGGCGCGGCGGCGGCGGCGCTGCAGGATACGCCCAGCGCGCGCGCCCTGGTCGCGGCGCTGCCGCTCGAGGCGCGCGCCCAGACCTGGGGCGAGGAGGTCTATTTCGAGATCCCGGTGAAAGCGGCGCTCGAACCCGGAGCGCAGCAGGTCGTGCCTCCCGGGACGGTCTGCTTCTGGGTCGAGGGCAGCTCGCTCGCGCTCCCCTGGGGGCGCACGCCGGTATCGCAAGGCGATGAATCGCGCCTTGTCACCCGCTGCAACGTCCTCGGAAAAATCGACGGCGATCCGCGGCAGCTCGCCTCGGTGCGCGACGGCGACGCCATCACGCTCACCCTGGAATAGCCGTGGAAAGAAAGCGAGTCAATTCGAGCAAGATCCGCGGGGTGGGCTACGACCCCAAGGCGCAGCTGCTGGAGATCGAATTCAGCGACGGCAAGCTGATCCAGTACCGCGGCGTGTCTGCGGAAGTGTACCGCCAATTGATGGCGGCGCCCTCCCCGACGAGCTTCTTCGAAGACAAGATCGACGAAAGCTTCCCATCGTCTCGCCTTAAATAGCGCGCCGTGCCCTATAATGCGCGTTTTCCAGCGCAGCCATCATGGAAGCCGAACGCATCAATCAAGTCGCCTCGACGCTCTCTGACCTGGACAAACGGTCGGCAGAGTTGCGGAGGTATCTTTGACTTCGAGGGCAAGCAGAAACGCCTGATTGAAGTCGAAGTGCTCCTCGGCGATCCCAAGGTGTGGAGCGACCAGAAGCGCGCCCAGGAGCTCGGGCGGGAAAAAAAGTCGCTCGACGCCACCGTAACGGGGCTCACGTCCATCGCCTCGTCGCTGCGCGACGCGAAGGAGCTCTTCGACATGGCGCGCGCGGAGAGCGACGACGGCACCCTCTCCGGTATCGCCGGGGACGTCGCCGATCTCGAGAAGAAGGTCGG
>JBGPTG010000299.1:0-4541 GCA_041490545.1 Gammaproteobacteria bacterium | reverse complement strand
GGCTTCGCCGCCGCGCCCTGCGCCAGCAGCTCACCAGGGAGCGCGGCCGCGGCGCCGAGCGCCGCGAGCTGCCCGAGGAAATTGCGCCGCGGCGTGCAGCAGTCGCAGCCCCGGACGGATTCGTTGCGGAGAACAGAGTGGTTTTCAAGAACGGCCATCGCAGACTCCTCATGTGAGATCTTGTCTGAAACTATCCTATCATGGCATTCGCGGGGATTCCCGTGCCGGAGGACGCATGAAAGCAGCGTGTTGCGCGTGGCTGGCGGGCCTCTTCGTCGGGGTTCCGGCGTTGGCCCAGGATGCCGTGACGAATTATCCGAGCCGTCCCATCCGCGTCATCGTTCCCTTCCCCGCCGGCGGCGCCGCCGACGCGCTGCCGCGGATCGTCGCCGAGCGCCTCGCCGCCCGCTGGGGGCAGCCGGTCATCGTCGAGAACCGCGCCGGCGCTTCCGGCTCGATCGGCGCCGAAGCCGTGGCGCGCGCCGAGCCCGACGGCTACACGCTTCTTTCCACGCCCCCCGCTCCCCTCGTCATCAACCCCAGCCTGTATACGAAGCTGCCGTACGACCCGACGCAGTTCGTTCCGGTGAGCGTGATGGCGGCGATCCCCAGCGTGCTGCTGGTGAATCCCGAAAAAATCCGGGCAGGCACGCTCCAGGAATTCGTCGCTCTCGTACGCGCGAACCCGGACAAGTTCAACTACGCATCGCAGGGCACGACCACGGTTTCCTTCCTCACCACCGAAATGCTCAAAACGGCGGCGGGCAGCCTGAAAATCACGCACGTCCCCTACAAGGGCACGGCGCCGGGGCTCGCGGCACTGCTCGCCGGCGAAGTGGACATGATGTTCGACAACCTGGGCGTCACGGTGCAGCACGTGCGCGCGGGCAAGTTGAGGGCGCTCGCCGTCGCCAGCGAGCGCCGCGTGGCATCGCTGCCCGAGGTGCCGGCGATGGCGGAGTTCTACCCGGGATTCGTCTCGATCGCGTGGTTCAGCGTCTCGGCCCCGCCGAAGACGCCGGCGGCGATCGCCGAAAAACTTTCCGCCGCGATCGCGGAGATCCTGAAGCAGCCGGAACTCGCCAAGCGCCTCGATGCACTGTCGGCCGAGCCGATCGCGAGCACCCCCGCGCAGATGGCGGCGATCATGAAGGAAGACACCGAGCGCTGGCGAAACGTCATTCGTGCGGCGGGCGTGAAGCCCGAGTAAGGCCTGGAGCGTTACCTTGCGCGCCGCCGACCCTTCGAAGGTGAAGCTGTGGCTCGGCGCCTTTACCGGTTTCTATCGGCCCGGAGTGGAAGAGGTGCGCGGGCTGGACCCGGTCTCGAAGTTTCTCTACTCGGCGCGCAGCGTGATCCTGGTGATCTCGGCGCAGGCCGCGATCATCTCCGGACTGCTCGCGCTCGCCGACCGCGAGTTCCGCCTGCTGCCGTTTCTGCTGGTACTCGTGGGGCTGGTCGCCGCGCACATGATCAGCAACCTCTCCAACGACTACTTCGGCTTCAGGCGCGGCCACGACACGCCCGACTCGCCGCGCATGCGCTACACCGTGCACCCGATGACAGGCGGAGCGATCGAGACGCGGGTTCTCGCGACGGGACTCGCGATCCTCTGCGCGATCGGCGCCGCCATCACCGCGTATTTCATCGTCGAGCACGGCTGGACCGCGGTTGCGTTCGCCGCGGCTGGCATCGTTCTGCTCTTCCTCTACGATGCGGCGCCGGTCCCGTTGAAGAGCATCGGTCTCGGCGAGCCCGCGGTGTTCCTCGTATGGGGGCCGCTGATGGTGGGCGGGGGCTACGCGATGATCGCCGGACGAGTATCGGCCGACGCCTTCTGGGTTTCGATTCCCTACGGCCTGGGCGTGATGTCCATCCTCATCGGCAAGCACATCGACCAGAGGCAGTTCGACGCGCGTAAGGGAAACCGCACGCTGCCGGTGCTGCTCGGCGAACGCGCGGCACGCGCCCTGAATATCGCGACGCTCGTCGCCATGTATGCCTTCACCGCAGCGCTGATCCTCGCCGGGCGCCTTACGCCTTTCGCCGCGCTGATCGCACTCGCGCTCCCGCGCGCGGCACGCGCGGTGCGAATCCTCCTGCTGCCCCGCCCCGCCGTGCCGCCGGAAAACTATGTCGGCTGGCCGCTCTGGCACCACCGCGTGTGCCTCGAGCACAACCGCCTGTTCGGCTGGATGTACATCTTCGGTCTCGCGGCCGGTGCTGCCTGGCCAGGGGCGCACCTGTAGAAGACACCATGTTGCCCAATTTCCGCGCGATGGCCCGCTACAACCGCTGGATGAACGAGCGGATGTACGAGCACTGCGAAAAACTCTCCGACGCCGAGCGCAAAGCCGACCGCGGCGCATTCTTCCGCTCGATCCACGGCACCCTCAACCACCTGCTGCTCGGCGACCGTCTGTGGCTGTCGCGCTTTCTCGCGCGCGAGTTCCGCGCCGGCTCGCTCGCCGACGAGCTGTACGCAGATTTCGCCGAACTGCGTCGCGAGCGCACCAAAACCGATGCCGAAATCCTCGAATGGGTCGAGACCCTGGACGAGAAGCGCCTCGCCGCGCCCCTGAAATTCCGCAGCATGGTCGGCAACCGCGAAAGGAATTTTCCCCTGTGGTTCACCGTGCAGCACTTCTTCAACCATCAGACCCACCACCGCGGGCAACTCACCACCCTTCTCATGCAGGCGGGCGTCGACCCGGGCGTGACCGACTTGATGTGGCTGCCGGGAATGGAGGCGGCGCCTTAAGAATCGGTGAGGAAGATCCCGTGCGGGGTTTCGCCCCTAGAAAAATCAGGCACTTGACCTTGCGGGCGCAATCTATCACGGACCCGATTCGCTCAGGCCCTGCCTATAGCCGTGATTCAGCGGGATATTTCGAACGCGCGTAAACTCACGCACCAGATTAGTTGGTTTTTCGGAAGATGATTTCAGGTTGAGCGTCGCGGCAGCGTAACGTACGCTAGACAGCGTCGATCATAGGGGAGCATGAATATGAAGCGTTTCTTTATCGCGATAGTGATCGTTGCCGGTATATGCCTCTCGGCGGGCGTACCGATCGCCATAGCAGCTCCGTGTCTCATCGTGACTCTGACCGGAACTGCCGGTGGGCCGCAGCAGCCTTTCAACGGCCTCGCGTCCGCAGGAACGCTGGTCCGTTACGGAAACGACGCCGACAATTGCGGCGCCGTGAAACTCCAATTCGACGCCGGCCGCGGCACCACGATGCGGCTATCGCAGCTCGGAGTCGGAACCGAGCAGCTCAATGCCGTGTTCTTCACCCATATGCACAACGATCACACCGACGGCTTCGAGGATCTCGTTGAGAGCCGCTGGGCGTTTCACGGGACGGGGCCGAAGATCGACGCCGTGTGCAGCGCCGACGTCGTTGCGCCGCAGGGCCACACGATCAGTTGCAGGAAGTTCCTTGCGCACTTGGCCGATGCGTTCATCCAGTCCGGAGAGGTCGCGCAGCGCCACTCCGAGGTCAAGGAGCGCACGGCGGGCGGGCCTGCTGAGCTGATCAATGCGATCACCTTCGAGCCGAAGGATGAGCCCCTGACCGTGTGGTCGTCCGGCGACGTCAAGGTCAGTGCGATCCGCTCCACGCACATCCCGGGCAACGTGTCTTACCGGGTGGACTCGCCTGCTGGCAGCGTGGTAATCGGCGGCGACTCGGTAAATGATGCGTTGTCTCCGCCGCGCAGCTCGTCGACGTCCGAACAGGTAGAGAAGCTCGCCAAAGGAGCCGACATCATCATGCATTCGGCTGTTCATCCCGTCATGGCGCCGGGCAAGGGCAGCACCATGTTTCCGTACGCCTACTATCGCCAGAGCACGGTGCCGGATCTCGCGGCCATGGCGAAGCGTGCGGGCGCGAAGTATCTCGTGCTGACGCACTTGATCCCGCCGATCGGCGGCCAGCAATATCCCTTCAAATTTCCCGGCAAGCCACTGACCGAGGACGATTACAGGACGGCGGCCCAGGACGGCGGGTTCACCGGCAACATTATCGTGGGGACCGATCTGGCGACCGTGCGGCTTCCGACGAAGTAAGAAGGCTACCTTTGTTACCGTGGAAATTGACGCCCAACAATGGCGTGCAGCCGACGCGCAAGAAACCGCGCGCGGCTGACGCCGAACGTTGGGCGTAAGAATGAGCGGCGTTACAAAACTGCATGACTCGCTGACGGTGCCGGGTCGGGGGATCGGGGCCTTCAGTAACTCATCTGCTGAGTATCATTGCTTCTATGTGTCGTTCACCCCGATCCCCCGACCCGGCACTATTCGTACTGCAAATGAAATATATCTGGAACTTCCAGGATGAGAACATGAAAAAGTCGGGCGCGAGCCAAGGCCAGTCGGCATCGGAGCTCATCTCGAATAGAATCGTCGAACTCGGGGACTGGCGCGGGAAAACCCTCGGCAGAATGCGCAAGCTCATCAAGGAAGCAGACCCGGACGTCGTCGAGGAGTGGAAGTGGATGGGCACTCCGGTTTGGTCGCACGACGGCATCATCTGCACTGG
>JBGPTG010000298.1:0-4553 GCA_041490545.1 Gammaproteobacteria bacterium | reverse complement strand
CCGTGCCCGGTCAACCGCGCCATGTGCGTACGCGGGCCAAGGGAATCCGCGTCGCCGGCGGTTCCAGCGTGCCTAACCCAGCAGCGGCAGCTTGCGGATGCGCTTCCCGGTGGCCGCGAAAATCGCGTTGGCAACCGCGGGAGCGATCGGCGGCGTGCCCGGCTCGCCGATGCCGCCGGGGGCTTCCTTGCTCGGCACGATGTGCACCTCGACCTGGGGCATCTCGTTCATGCGCAGCATGCGGTAGTCGTGGAAGTTCGACTGCTCGACGCCGCCGTCCTTGAACGTGATCTTTCCGTACAGCGCCGCGGTCAAGCCGTAGACGATGGCGCTCTCGATCTGGCGCTTGACGATGTCGGGGTTGACGGTCATGCCGCAATCGACCGCGGCGACGACGCGATGCACCTTCGGCGTGCCGTCGGCCGCGACCGAGACCTCGGCGACTTCGGCGCACCAGCTGCCGAAGGAAAACACCACTGCGATGCCACGGTGCACGCCGGCGGGCAGGGGCTTGCCCCAGCCGGCTTTTTCCGCGGCGAGATCGAGCGCGCCCTTGCAGCGGGGTTGCTTCTCGAGCAGGGAACGCCGGAACTCGAACGGATCCTTGCCCGCGGCGTGCGCCATTTCATCGATGAAGCTCTCGAGGAAGAAACTGTTCTGCGAGTGCCCGACCGAGCGCCAGAACCAGACCTGGATGCCGCCGGGCTCCTGGCGCGAGTACTCGACGTGCAAGTTGGGAATGTCGTAGGGACAATCGCGAATGCCCTCGACTCCGAACTCGTCCACCCCATCGGGCGGCAGCTTCATGAAGTGCGAGCCCTCCATGATCGAGGGCGATGCGACGCTGGCGGTGAAGAGGTTCGCGCGGCCGCTCGCGTCCAGACCGCCGCTCATGCGCGTCACCGAGGCCGGGCGATAGAAATATCCGCGCGTGTCGTCCTCGCGGCTGTAGACGAGCTTGACCGGCTTGCCGCTCATCTTCGACAGTATCGTCGCGTCGATGATCGGGTCGGGCGCGAAGCGCCGGCCGAACCCGCCGCCCAGGTACATGGTGTTGACCTTCACCTTGCCCGGCGCGACACCCGCGACCTGGGAAAGGATGCCCTGCGCCGGCCCCTGCGATTGCGTCCCGGCCCAGATCTCGACTTCACCGCCGCGCACCCAGGCGGTGCAATTGAGCGGCTCCATGCACGAGTGAGCGAGGTAAGGCGCCTCGTACTCGGCGTCGATCCTTTTCGCCGGCGCGGCGCCCTTGAAATCGCCTTCGTTGCGGCCGACCGCACCGCCCGCGGTGGCGCCGGCAGCGAGCGCTTTCGAGATGCCCTCCGAAGAAAGCGACGCGTTGGGGCCGCGGTCCCACTGGATCTCGAGCGCATCGCGGCCGAGCTTCGCTGCCCAGTAACCGTCGGCGAGGACCGCCACTCCGCTCCCGATCTGCAACACCTGGCGCACGCCCGGAACCGCCTTGGCGCGGGCGTCGTTTACCGATACGACCTTGCCGCCCAGTACCGGCGGGCGGGCGATCACCGCAGTGAGCATGCCGGGAACGTATACATCGAGCCCGTACTTGGCCCGGCCGGTCGATTTGGCGGCGCTGTCCAGGCGCCGGGTTCCGCTCTTGCCGAGCAGCGTGAACTGGCCCGGATCCTTCAGCGTCGGTGCCGCCGGCGGTTTCTGCTTCGACGCCTTGCCGGCGAGTCGCCCATACCCGAGCTTCCTGCCGTCCTTGTGGATCACCATGCTTTTTTCGGTGCGGCAGTCGGCTGCATCGGCTTTCCAGGTGTCCGCGGCGGCCGCGATCAGCATCGAGCGCGCGGCGGCACCGGCCTTGCGCATCGGTTCCCAGTGACCGCGCACCGAGGTCGATCCGCCGGTCGCCTGCATGCCGAAAATGGGGTTGGCGAACGCCTGATCGACCCCGGCCTGCTCGACCCGTACGCGCGACCAGTCGGCGTCGAGTTCTTCGGCGATCAGCATGGGAATCGCGGTGTGCACGCCTTGCCCCATCTCGGAGAGGCCGCACACCACGGTGATGCTCCCGTCCGTGGCGATGCGCAGGTAGGCGCTCATCGGCGTCTCCTTCCCGGCCGCCTGAGCGAGCCGCGAAGCACCCGGTAGCGTGAATCCGATAACGAGGCCGCCGCCGGCCGCAACGGAAGTCTTGAGGAATTCGCGGCGCGAAGAATTCAGTGTCCTGGCGTTCATGGTCATGCTCCCTTCACGGCCGCCGCGGCTTCCTTGATTGCGGCGCGAATCTGGTTGTAGGTGCCACAGCGGCAGACGTTGCCGCTCATGGCCGCGTCGATGTCGGCGTCGGTCGGCGCGCGATTCTTCGCGAGCAGCGCGCTCGCGCTCATGATCTGGCCCGACTGGCAGTAGCCGCACTGCGGAACGTCGTTGCGGATCCACGCCGCCTGAATCGCCTTGCCGGCCGGCGTAGTTCCGATCGCCTCGATCGTCGTCACTTTCTTGCCCGCCGCCGCCGAGACGGGCGTCGAGCAGGAACGCACCGGCTGCCCGTCGAGGTGCACGGTGCAGGCGCCGCACAGTGCCACGCCGCAACCGAATTTGGTGCCGGTCAGGTGCAGCGAATCGCGCAGCACCCACAGGAGGGGCGTTTCGGGCGCGGCGTCGACTTCGCGCCGCTTGCCGTTGATCGAGAGCGATATCATTGGGTCTCCTTCGTCCCGCGTGTGGGATCGCAGTGGTGGTTTAGAGCAGGGGGGCTTCCCCGCGGCAGCCCGGTCATTCGGGCGCGCGGGAGATTATGACACGGCTCGTTTTTCCGGGGGACAGGCCGCCAGTTTTCGTCGCTGCCATGCATTCTGCAGTCCGGGGAATGGTGGCCTGTGCCCTACGTGATCCTCTGCCGCTGCCCCGTCTGCGAGGCGCGCACGATGGCGTCCAGCATCCTGTGGCGGCGCACCGCGTGATCGAAGTCCGGCTCGATGCGCGAGCCGGTTCGAATCGCCTCGGCGAACTTGACCCACATCTGGCCCACGTCGTATGCGGGGCCGAGGTTCCGCACTTCCTCCGGCACCCACTTGAGCCGATCCGGCACGGGCAGTTCCTGCAGCGCCTTGTCGTCTTTCTTCCCGCCCATGATCTTGCGCTTCACTTCCTGCCCGGCGTCTCCGCCGCCGATCATCGCCAGCGTGCCTTCCTTGCCGAAGATCTCCATCCGGTAGCCCGTGCCGTGATACGGATGGACGCCCAGGTTGACGCTGACCACCGCGCCGCCTTCGAGCCGGCCCGCGAGCATGATGTTGTCGGGCGAGGTCACGTCCACGTATTTTTTCGTATCGGTCTCGAGCCACTGCGGCACCTGCGTGCTGAGGACGGCGGACACTTCCTTGAGTTCCCCGACGACCATGCACAGAGCGTCCATGGCGTGCCCGAAGGTGATGGTCAGCGTGTTCGCGCCAAGGGAGAAATCGCGCTGCCAGGTGCGGTCCGAGGTGCGGGTCAGCACGCCGCTTCCCATGTGCGTCATGTTGACCGACAGCACCTGCCCGACGTAGCCGTCCGCCACCAGCTCGCGCATATACAGGTACGCGGGCGAAGCGCGCCGCTGCAGGCCGACCATCGTGCGCAGCTTCAACTTGCGGGCCAGCGCCGCAAGTTCCTCGGCCTCCTTCGTGTTCCTGCCCAGGGGCCACTCGCAGTAGCAATGCTTGCCCGCCTCCAGCGCGGCCTTGGCGAGCGCATAGTGCGCCGGCACGCGCACCGCGACGAGGGCCGCCTCGACCTGCGGGTCCGCGCACATGGCCTTGATGTCGCTGTACGCGTGCTTCACGCCATACGTGTCGGCGGCCGAGCGCGCCGTGTCCGCGTGCGCCGTGCATACCGCATAGAGATCGGTCTCCGGCAGCCGCTGAAGGGCAGGAGCATGGGCGCTCGGACCCCATCTTCCGTTCGCCCCGATGAATCCCACGCGTAAGCGTTTGAATGACGTCATGGTTTCTGCCCTTGGTGATGGGTGACAACTTCAATCTCGATCAGCGCCGCCTCGTGTCCGGTATTCTCGCAAGTAACAGGGGTCGTTGCCGCGGTGGCGGGAGTTCCTGCAGCAGGCAGCGAACCGCTCATTCCGCTCGGGATCACTTCCATCGTTCATCACTGCACGCATGTGGTTTTGGCTTCGGGTGCGTCGTTTGCGGCGAACGCCGCCATCAAGTGACAATTCACCCGGTCGTGCCGGTCCAGCAGATGTAACAGCTCGCGCAAGGTGCGTAAACCGTCTTCCTTCATGACGGCGTGGTGCAGCATAATACCCGCCGGCCGATGCTGCTCCAGCGCCGCGGCAAGGCGCCGGCCCAATTCGTTCATATCGCCCGAGTGGCGGCACCAATCCACGCTCACCGAAAGCTCGTGCAGATCCTTCGCATCCAGTCGCTCCGCGCCGCGATCGCGCGATAACACCGCGAAATCGAGCGCGCGCAATGCCTTGACCGTGGCGGGCGTGCAGCGGTTCCACGGTGGCGTGAAGATCGGCTCGCAGATTGTTTCGAGTCGTTCCTGCAAAAGTCTCTTGCCCTGCTCGATATCCCGGT
>JBGPTG010000297.1:0-4560 GCA_041490545.1 Gammaproteobacteria bacterium | reverse complement strand
ACCTCGTCGTCGAAAAAGACCTCGAAATCCCGATGCGCGACGGAGCTCGGCTGAAGGCCGACGTGTTCCGTCCGAAGTCGTCCGGCCGGTTCCCCGTCCTCATCAATCTCGGCCCCTACCAGACAGACAAGCTGTGGGTTCCGCCTCCCGATCTGGAGGAAAAACCGAACCCGCACATGAACTGGGAGACGGTCAACCCGCTGTGGTGGGTACCGCGCGGTTACATCGCCCTTCGCGTCGATGGCCGCGGCTCGGGAAAGTCCCCGGGACGGACCGATCCCTGGTCTTCCTCCGAGGCGCGAGATTTTTTCGACGCCATCGAGTGGGCGGCGAAGCAATCCTGGAGCAGCGGCCGGGTCGGCACGAGCGGCATCTCCTACTACGCGATGACGCAGTGGCTGGTCGCGAGCCTCAAGCCGCCGTCACTGAAGGCGATGATTCCCTGGGAAGGCGCGGCCGACATGTACCGCGACTTCGGCTATCACGGCGGAATCTTCTCCTTCGGCTTCGCCACTAACTGGTGGAACAATCACATGGCGCATCACCTGCTCGGCCGGCCGCAGTCGACCGCGACCGATGCGTTCTCCACGCCCTGGCTGTGGGATTACATGCGCAACAACCTCGACGGGGAATGGTGGCGGGGCCGCCGGGCCCTTTGGGAGAACATCGACGTTCCACTCTACAGCGCCGGCAACTGGGGCGGCATGGGCCTGCACTTGCGCGGCAACACCGAAGGCTACCTCCGTTCCGCGTCGAAACACAAGAAACTGCGCATTCACGCCGGCACGCATTACCATCCGTTCTACTCCGAAGAAGGCCGGACCGACCAGCTGCGCTTCTTCGATCACTGGCTCAAAGGCATGGACACCGGAATCATGCGCGAGCCGCCGGTCAAGCTTCTGATCCGCAAGGGCGGCCACGGCAACTACGAATGGCGCGGGGAGCAAGAGTGGCCCCTCGCGCGCACCCGTTGGACGAAGTTTCATCTCGAGCCGCGCGCGAGCGGGCGCGACGGCGCAACCGAAGGCGCGCTGGTCGCCGAGGCGCCGAGAAAAGCGAGTTCGCTTTCCTACTCCGCCAGCGGCATGACCAAGGCGGGCGTGGCCTCGGCATCCTGGACATCGACCGTGCTCGCTGGCGCTCTGCCGCAACTGGGTGTTTCATTCGAGACCGGGCCGCTCGGTGCGGAAACCGAAGTGACTGGACCGGCCGTGCTGGCGCTCTGGGTCTCCAGCACCACTGAAGACATGGATATTTTCGCGACGCTGCGCAACATCGCTCCGAGCGGCGAAGACGTGTTCGAGTTCGGCCAGCAGGGCCAGCCCGTCCCGGTCGCCAAGGGCTGGCTGCGCGCCTCGCACCGCAAGCTCGACCCGTCGCTCAGCATGCCCTATCGGCCGTACCACACGCATGAAGATCGCCAGTGGTTGAAGGCCGATGAGGTCGTTCGAATCGACGTCGAGATCTGGCCGACCTGCATGGTGTTCAAGAAAGGCCATCGCATCCGGCTCGACGTGCAACCCCGCGACGGCATGGGCAGCGCCCCATACGCGCATTACAGCGCAGACTACAACACCGGGACCAACGTAATTCACACCGGGGGGAGCCGCGCTTCCTATCTCCTGCTTCCCGTCGTTCCCGGAAAATAGCCTCATGAAGGCCCTCTCGAAGACCTTTTTCCTTGCCGCCGCGCTGTGGGGAACGGTTTCGGGAGCGAGCTACGCACAGCAGGAAGCGCAAGTCTGGCCGACCAGGGCCGTGCGCCTGATCGTACCGTTCGCTCTGGGGGGCTTGACCGACATCGTTGCGCGGATCCTCGCACCTGCGCTCGGCGAAGCGCTGGCGCAGCCATTCGTCGTGGAAAACCACCCGGGTGCCGCGGGCAACATCGGCGTCGAACAGGTGGTCAGGGCCGCGCCGGACGGATATACGGTGCTCGTCGGCAACATCTCCACGAATGCGATCAATCCGACCGCGTTCGCCGCGACGCTCAAGTTCGACGTCGCCAAGGACCTCGCACCCGTCACGCTGATCGCTTCGGTCCCCAATGTGCTCGTATCCGGCACCGCTTTCCCGCCAGGCAACTTCAAGGATCTGATCGAGTACGCCCGCGCGCGGCCGGGACAGATGAATTACTCCAATCCCCTTGGTTCCTACTCGCATCTCGATACGCTGGACCTGTTTGCGCGAACCGGAGTGAAGGCGGTGCTCATCCCCTCGAAAGGGGCCGGTTCCACCCTCACCTCCATCATCAACGGCGAAATCCATTTCTCTTTCCTCAACGCCGCCTCGATCACTCCGCACGTGAAAGGCGGACGCATGAAAGCCTTCGCGACCACGGCGCGCGAGCGCCTGCCCGATCTTCCCGAGGTCCCCACCATGGCGGAAGTCGGATTTCCCGAGGTGGGCAGCGTCCAGTGGAACGGTTTTTTCATGCCGGCCAGGACCCCGCGCACGATCGTCGGAAAGCTGCATGCGGCGACGACACAGGTGATGCGGCGCAAACAGGTGCAGGACGCCTTCGTGAACTCCGCGGTGCCCATCACGCTCAGCAAGTCGCCCGAGGAGTTCCAGGAATTCGTGAGCGCGGAGATCGGGCGCTGGGCACGCATCATCCGGGACAACAACATCAAGCTGGAGTGACATGAGCGCAAAAAGCACCATGCCGAAGGCTTCTACGGGGTCGCCGCATATTTCTCAGCCTCGCGATCTCGAACTGGTCGTGGAGAAGGACGTGCGCATCCCCATGCGCGACGGCGCAGTTCTCTACGCCGATGTGTTTCGCCCTTCAAACGAAACTGAGGGCGGAAAGGAGCGCTTCCCCGCCATCATGAACATCAGCGTCTACCAGAAGGACAAGCTGTGGGTTCCTCCCGCCGACCTCGAGGAAGGACCGAATCCGTACATGAACTGGGAAACCGCGAATCCGCTGTGGTGGTGCCCGCGCGGCTACGCCCTGGTGCGCGTGGACGCGCGTGGATCGGGCAAGTCGCCCGGTCAATCGGAACCGAGCTCCCACCAGGAGGCGATGGATTTCTACGATGCCATCGAGTGGATCGCAAAACGCCCCTGGTGCTCCGGGAAGATCGGTACTCTGGGCGTTTCCTATCACGCGAGCTCGCAATGGCGCGTCGCCGGCCTGCAGCCTCCTTCGCTCAAGGCGATCTTTCCGTGGGAAGGGCGCGCCGACCAGTACCGCGACCAGGTCTATCACGGCGGCATCTTCGCGATGGGCTTCCTTTCCACCTGGCATGCGACACAGACGGCGAATCACTTGCTCGGCCGGCCGCGCAGCTACAACCCCGATGCCTTCCACAACGATCTTCTGTGGCAGTCGATGCGCAACGATCTCGATTCGGAGTACTGGCGCCGGTGCAGCGCCCGTTGGGACCGGATCACCGTGCCGCTTTACAGCGCGGGTAACTGGGGCGGCTTCGCGATGCATCTGCGCGGCAACACCGAAGGCTTCATGTGTGCCGCCTCCAGGCACAAGAAACTGCGGATCCACGTCGGCACGCACTTCCACCCGTTCCACTCCGAGGAAGGAAGGTTGGAGCAGTTGCGTTGGTTCGACACCTGGTTGAAGGGCATCGATACCGGGGTCATGGACGAGCCTCCGGTGAAGCTCGCCATCCGCACCGGAGGAGGCACCTTCCAATGGCGCCACGAAAACGAATGGCCGATCGCGCGAACCCGGTGGACCAGGTTCTATCTCCGGCCCGAACGCGAACCCTCGTCCGATGCCGCCGTAGTCGAAGGCAGGCTGGCGCCCGAGCCTCCGCGGAACATGTCTTCGCTCAGCTATCCGGCAAGCGGCGCGACCAGGGCCGGAGTCGCTTCGGCTTCCGCCCTGGCACTCGCCCACGGGAGCACGGGCCGTACGGGAGTTTCGTTCACGACAGATCCGATGCCGCAGGACACCGAAGTCACCGGGCCGATCGTTCTGGCGGTCTGGGTATCGAGCAGCTCGGAAGACATGGACATCATGGTCACGCTGAGAAATATCGGGCCGGACGGCAAAGACCTGTTCGAGATCGGCCAGCACGGGCAGCCGGTGGCGCTGACGATGGGATGGCTGCGCGCCTCGCACCGCAAGCTAGATCCGCAGCGCTCCCTGCCCTGCCGGCCTTACCACGCGCACGACGAGCGCCTCTGGCTGAAGCCCGGCGAACCGGTGGAGTGCCAGGTGGAAATCTGGCCAACGTCTATCGTCCTGAAGAAGGGACACCGCCTGCGCATGGACATCCAGCCGCGCGATGGCCTGAACGCGGCGCCTTATACGCACTATCACGCGGACTACAACGCCGGGGCGGAGAACACCATCTATGCCGGCGGAGACATGGCGTCGTACTTGCTGCTGCCTGTCATTCCGGCGAAAGCGGGTTGACGATTTGGCGGCAATCGGAATTGAGCGCACGAGGCTCTCGACGCTCTTGGTCGCGGGATTGATTCAGGGTTGCATATACGTGCCTCGCACTACGAGCGTCTATGACGAAGAATGCAAGATCCACGCGCGTCAGATGGTTCTCGAGGTTACGCAAGTTGGCGCCTTTGTACGGT
>JBGPTG010000296.1:0-4571 GCA_041490545.1 Gammaproteobacteria bacterium | reverse complement strand
TGCGCGTGGCAGATCATGCCGATGTCCTCGCTCGATCCGCGGAACTCCATGGCGACGACGGCTTCGGCGATCAGCTCGGACGCGAAAGCGCCGAGGATGTGGACGCCGAGTATGGCGTCGGTCTTCGCATCGGCAAGCACTTTCACCAGTCCGCTCGTGTCGCCGAGCGCGCGCGCCCGCGCATTGGCCGAAAACGGGAACGATCCGGCGCGGTACTCGATGTCCTCCGCCTTCAGCTGCTGCTCGGTCTTGCCGACCCAGGCGATTTCCGGGGTGGTGTAGATCACCCACGGCACCGTGTTGAAATCCACGTGAGGTTGCCGGCCGGCGATGCGCTCGGCCACCGCCACCCCCTCCTCCTCGGCCTTGTGGGCGAGCATCGGGCCGCGCACGACGTCGCCCACCGCCCAAACGTTGGGCAGGCTGGTGCGGCAGCGTTCGTCCACGGCAACGAAACCGCGCTCGTCGAGCTTCAGGCCCACGGCTTCGGCAGCCAGCCCCTGCGTATTGGGCACGCGGCCGATGGACACAATGAGCTTGTCGAAGACCGTGCTCCGGGTCTTGCCTTGCGCATCGGTGTAATCGACGGTGATGTCCTTTTTCGCCTTCACGCCCGTAATTTTCACACCGAGCTCGATCTTGAGACCCTGCTTGGTGAAGATCTTCCACGCTTCCTTGGCGATCTGCTCATCGGCCGCGCCGAGAAAAACCGGCAGCGCCTCGAGGACCGTCACGTCCGAGCCGAGCCGCCGCCAGACGCTGCCCATCTCCAGGCCGATGACGCCCGCGCCGATGACACCGAGGCGCTTGGGCACGTCGGGAATTTCGAGCGCTCCGGTATTGCTCAGGATCAGCTTCTCGTCGAAAGCGGCCCCTGGGAGCGCTCGCGGGCTCGATCCCGTCGCCACGATCACGTGTTTCGCGAGCAGCGTTTCGTTCGCCGCGCCGGCGACCGCGATTTCGCAGCCGTCCGCTGCGACCTTGACGAAGCTGCCGCGACCATGAAAGAACGCAATCTTGTTCTTCTTGAAGAGATAGACGATGCCGTCGTTGCTCGCCTTGACCACCTTGTCCTTGCGCTTGAGCATCTGGACGAGGTCGAGCTCGAGGCCTTTGACGAGCACACCGTGATCGGCGAAGTGATGCCCTGCCTGCTCGAAGTTCTCGGAGGACTGCAGCAAAGCCTTGGAAGGGATGCAGCCGACGTTGGTACACGCGCCCCCCAGCGCTGGCTTGCCGTCGGCGCTCCGCCACTCGTCCACGCAGGCGGTCTTGAGACCGAGCTGCGCGGCGCGGATCGCGGCGACGTAGCCGCCAGGTCCTCCTCCGATGACTACGACGTCAAATGTTTGTGCCATGTTTCCTCATTCTAGCGGGTCAGCGAGCGGTAGATCTCCACCTCCACCTTACCCTCGGTGAGCCCCTCCTTCTCGCGGCGTTCGCGGTAGCGGGCGAGGTGCGGCGCCTTGCGGTGGATGTCGAGAGCCGCCTCGTCCCTGTACTGCTCGTAGAAGAGAAAGAGCTCGGGGTCTGTTGTGGATCGGTGCGGGTGGTACACGAGGCAGCCCGGCTCGGCCTTGCGCACCACCTCGGTTTGTTCCTCGAGGAGCGCCGCCAGCGCGTCGCCTTTGCCCTTCGCCGCCCGGATCTTCGCCACCACCGTCAGCACATCTGCCATCACGCTCGCTCCCCGTTTTGAAAAGTTCGCTCCTGCATCGATCGACCCGCGCCGCTCACGCCGAGTCTGGCGGCGGCGCCACCACGTCCTCGTAGCGGTGCCGCTTCGTGATCAGGCGTGCATATGCGAAGACGTCGAGCGTGACCTCGTAGGCTTGGCGCGTGATTTCGACGTGCGGCGTCCAGCAGCCGAGCTTCTGGTAGGTGGCCAGCGTCGCAGTCAATACGCCTCGGTCGATCTCTGGGAAGAACAACGCCTCGGCCTCGGCAATCCTCGCCGCCGGCGTGCCAATCAGCCAGGCGCGCGCCTTGCGGTAGGCGCGCATGAAGCGCTGTGCCATGTCGGTCCGCAGCCATTCGCGCGTCGCCGCGAGACTCGAGAAGGCGCACGGGCCGATCGCAGCGCCCACGGAGGCGACGATGTGACCGACGCCGTCGTGCTCGAGCTGCTGCGGGGCCGGCCCCTGCTGGTGGATATAGTCGCCCTCGCCCTTGCGGAAGGCCTGGTCCATCCGAGCGCTGGGGACATCGACGCTGATGAGGGCCGAGTAGTCGAGTCCGCGGCGATGACAAGCGTACTTGAACATCGCCAGCGGCTGGCCGCCGTGGTCCACCAGCACGGCCTTGCCTTTCAGCGCGTCCCAGGTGAACGCCGGATCGGGCCGGCGCGCGGTCAGGAAGAACCCGTCCATCTCGTTGACCTGGGCGAAGTGAACGGCCGGCGGCGTCTGGCCCTTCTCGAGGGGCCCGAAGCCCTGCGAGGGCGCCGACTGGCAGACGTGCACCGTGCCATTGAGGACGCCGTCGATCGCCGATGTGCCGACCGGCGCGACGGAGTACCTGGGATCGAGCCCCTCCTCTTTCAGGAACCCGCCGGCGATCGTGGCGATCAGCGGCGAGTAGAAGGCCGAGAAGCGCGTGAACTGGATGCTGATCTCGTTGCTCATGGTGGTCTCTCGTGCACTGATGTGGCGAATTGTAGTGCCAAGGCGTGCATTCAGATATCCTTATCAAATGCTGAGACTCACCGACTCGAATACCCGTGCCTTGCTGGCACAGCCGGAATCGGGGATGGGCTACCAAGTCGTCGAGGCGACTTTATCCGACAACAAGACCAAGCGCGGCGTTGCCTACAACGCGGAATTGTTGTTGTTCGAAGAAGAACCGCGCCGCATCATGTTGTCAACGCCTTACCTCAGACTCTTGGAGTCGGCAAGAAGTGCGGCCGGAGAAATCAAATCGCTCCGCGTCATCTCGCGTGCGACCGTCACTACGCTTTCGGCGCGGGAGCCTTCCGGCTCAGCAGTTCATAAGAAGGCGGGACCGGCAAAGGATGGTCCGAAGGAAAAAACGAAGGCCGATGAAGTGTTCAAGCGATTCTCGGCCTACCCGAATGATCGACGTGTCGCGTCGGATGGAAGCTTGCTCTCAGGAACGTATGCGACAACTGAAGAAGACGCAAGAAACGTCAAGACTGGCAAGGATGCCGTGGCCCGCTACGCCTTGCCGGACCTCGCGCCCGCGTCCAACGTGTTTACCGTCCGCCCGAACAAAGATACCGACATTCAGCGGGGAATCGTCGAACCTGCCTTCGGTCAGCCGGGCGGCGGCGTTGAAGTGATTTTCACAAATGGCACGCAGCCAAAGACCGTCACCGGACCAATGAAGATCCCGGATGAATGAGATGCGTATCAGACTCGAACCACGTTGGACCAAGCGGTTACTCGAACTCCCCGAATCAGGAATGGGCTACCAGCGCGTGGACATCCGGCTCATCGACGGACGAGAACTGAAAGACGTTGTGGTGTTCAACGCCGAAGAAATCGAAGTGCCGGATGAGTTCGCGCGGACGCAGATCAAGGACGTTCGCTTGCACACGGCATGATTTTCTCTCCAGGCATTGCCATCCCCGCAGGCGTGCGCCGATACGAGTGTGCGCCGGGCGATGAAAATCCCCGGCATCGGGTTTAGAGATCGAGTAGCAGCCGCGCCGGGTCTTCCAGCGCTTCCTTCATCGCCACCAGCGACAGCACCGCTTCGCGCCCGTCGATGATGCGGTGGTCGTAGGACAGCGCCAGGTAGTTGATCGGCCGGATGACGATCTGTCCGTTCTCGACCACCGGACGCTCGCGGGTCGCATGCACGCCCAGGATCGCAGACTGTGGCGGGTTGATGATCGGGGTGGATAGCATCGATCCGAACACGCCGCCGTTGGAGATCGAAAACGTGCCGCCGGTCAGCTCCTCGATGGTGAGCTTGCCGTCCTGCGCGCGCTTGCCGAAATCGGCGATCTTCTTCTCGACCTCCGCGAAGCCCAGCTGGTCGGCATCGCGCAGGATCGGCACGACCAGGCCGCGCGGGCTGCCTACGGCGACGCCGATGTCGAAGTAGCCGTGGTAGACGATGTCGTTGCCATCGATCGAGGCGTTGACCAGCGGAAACTTCTTCAACGCATGCACGGCGGCCTTTACGAAGAACGACATGAAGCCGAGCTTCACGCCGTGCTCCTTCTCGAAGCGTTCCTGGTACTTCTTGCGCAGATCCATCACCGGCTGCATGTTCACTTCGTTGAACGTGGTGAGGATCGCCGCGGTGGATTGCGACTGCACCAGGCGCTCGGCGATGCGCGCGCGCAGGCGCGACATCGGCACGCGCTGCTCGGGCCGGTTCGCGAGGATCTGCTCGACGTTGACCGGCGCGGGCGCTGCGGGAAGGGACGGCCGCGCCGAAGGCGAAGCCGGCGCCTTTGCTTCCAGCGACAGGACATCGGATTTCGTCACGCGGCCGCCGCGGCCGCTGCCCGCAATGGCCGTGGTGTCGATACCCTTCTCGTCGGCGAGCTTTCTCGCCGAAGGCATGGCCGCACTCGCCGCCGGTTTTGCAGCCGGGGCTGG
>JBGPTG010000295.1:0-4615 GCA_041490545.1 Gammaproteobacteria bacterium | reverse complement strand
GCGCGCATGAAGTTCGACGTGCGCTACTACCTGATCGCCATCCTGTTCATCCTGTTCGACCTGGAGATCGCGTTCCTGTTTCCCTGGGCGGTGACGCTCAACGAGATCGGCACCTTCGGCTTCTGGTCGATGATGATTTTCCTGCTCATCCTCGTCGTGGGTTTCGTCTACGAGTGGAGGAAAGGCGCGCTCGAATGGGAGTAGCGGAGACCACCCGTGGGCATTGAAGGCGTACTGCACGAAGGGTTCGTCACCACCACGGCGGACAAGCTCATCAACTGGACGCGCACCGGGTCGCTGTGGCCCATGACCTTCGGGCTGGCGTGCTGCGCCGTCGAAATGATGCACGCCGGCGCCGCACGCTACGACCTCGACCGCTTCGGCGTCGTGTTCCGGCCGAGTCCGCGGCAGTCCGACGTGATGATCGTCGCCGGCACGCTGTGCAACAAGATGGCGCCGGCGCTGCGCAAGGTGTACGACCAGATGGCCGAGCCGCGCTGGGTGATCTCGATGGGTTCGTGCGCCAACGGCGGCGGCTATTACCATTACTCGTATTCGGTCGTACGTGGCTGCGATCGCATCGTACCGGTTGACGTCTATGTCCCCGGTTGCCCGCCGACGGCCGAAGCGCTGCTCTACGGCATCGTGCAGCTGCAGAACAAGATCAAGCGCACCAACACCATCGCCCGGTAAGCGCGAAATGTCCGTCAAGCTCGACCAACTCAAAGGTGCGCTCGAAGCGGCACTCGGGGGCGGCATCGCCGGCTTGAGCGAGGCCTTCGGCGCCCTGACCCTGGTGGTCGACGCGAAGGATTGCCTCCAGGTGGCCGAGCGGCTTCGCGACGAGCCGGCGCTCAGATTCGAGCAGCTGATCGACCTGTGCGGTGTGGATTATTCCGGATACGCCCAGCAGCCCTGGCAGGGACGGCGCTTTGCCGCCGTATCACACCTGCTCTCGGTCTCGCATAACCAGCGCCTGCGGCTGCGCGTGTTCGCGCCCGACGATGCGTTTCCCGCGGTCGACTCGCTCACCGGAATCTGGCCCAACGCGGACTGGTACGAGCGCGAGGCGTTCGACTTGTTCGGCATCGTATTCACCGGACATGCCGACCTGCGACGCATCCTCACCGACTACGGCTTCATCGGCCACCCGTTCCGCAAGGATTTTCCGCTGTCGGGAAACGTCGAGATGCGCTACGACCCGCAGCAGAAGCGCGTCGTCTACCAGCCGGTGACCATCGAGCCGCGCGAGATCACCCCGCGCATTATCCGCGAGAACGAGTACGGGGACCTGGGGGCGAAGCGGTGAGCGGGAACCGATCGCATGGCTGAGATCCGCAACTACACGATGAACTTCGGGCCGCAGCATCCGGCGGCCCACGGGGTGCTGCGGCTGGTGCTGGAACTGGACGGCGAAGTGATCCAGCGCGCCGATCCCCACATCGGCCTGCTGCACCGCGCGACCGAGAAGCTCGCCGAGCACAAGACCTTCATCCAGGCGCTGCCGTACATGGACCGCCTGGACTACGTCTCCATGATGTCGAACGAGCACGCGTACTGCCTGGCGATCGAGCGCCTGCTCGATATCGAGGTGCCGATCCGTGCGCAGTACATCCGCGTGATGTTCGACGAGATCACGCGCATCCTCAACCACCTCCTCTGGCTGGGGGCGCACGGCCTGGACATCGGGGCGATGACGGTCTTCCTTTACTGCTTCCGGGAGCGCGAGGACCTGATGGACGTCTACGAGGCGGTCTCGGGCGCGCGCCTGCACGCCGCCTACTACCGTCCCGGCGGGGTGTACCGCGACCTCCCGGAAACCATGCCGCAATACCGGGCTTCGATGTACAGGAACCAGCGCGACCTCGAGGTGCTGAACGAGAACCGGCAGGGGTCGCTCCTGGATTTCATCGAAGACTTTACCCGGCGCTTTCCGAATTACGTCGACGAGTACGAGACGCTGCTTACCGACAACCGAATCTGGAAGCAAAGGACGGTGGGCATCGGCGTGGTATCGCCGGAGCGGGCGCTCGCGCTGGGATTCAGCGGGCCGATGCTGCGCGGCTCCGGCGTCGAGTGGGACCTGCGCAGGAAGCAGCCCTACGAAGTCTACGACAGGCTGGATTTCGACATTCCCGTCGGGGTCAACGGTGACTGCTACGACCGCTACCTCGTGCGCATCGAGGAGTTCCGCGAGTCGAACCGCATCATCCGGCAATGCGTAGCCTGGCTGCGCGAGAACCCCGGACCGGTGATCACCGACAACCACAAGGTTGCGCCGCCCTCGCGGGTGGAGATGAAGAGCAACATGGAAGAGCTGATCCACCACTTCAAGCTCTTCACCGAGGGAATTCACGTGCCGCCCGGCGAGACCTACGCCGCGGTCGAGCATCCCAAGGGAGAGTTCGGCATCTATCTGGTTTCCGACGGCGCGAACAAGCCCTGGCGCCTGAAGATTCGCGCCGCGGGATTTCCGCATCTGGCGGCGCTGAACGAGATGACCAGGGGCCACATGCTCGCCGACGTCGTGGCGATCATCGGCACCCAGGATATCGTGTTCGGGGAGATCGACCGCTAATGGCCGCCGCGACGCTCAGCCCCGAGTCCCTGGGGAAGATCGATCTCGCGGTCGCCAGGTATCCGGCCGAGCAAAAGCGCTCGGCGGTGATGGCGGCACTCACCGTCGCGCAGGACGAGAAGGGGCATCTGTCGACCGAGGTGATGGATTTCGTTGCCGCCTACCTGGGCATGCCGCCCATCGCGGTCTACGAGGTCGCGACCTTCTACACCATGTACGACCTCAAGCCGGCCGGGAAGCACAAGCTTTGCCTCTGCACCAACCTGCCGTGTGCGCTGTCGGGCGCACAGGACGCTGCCGAGCACCTGAAGAGGAAGCTCGGCATCGACTGGAACGAAACCACCGCCGACGGCCGCTTCACCTTGAAGCAGGGGGAATGCTTCGGTGCTTGCGCCGACGCCCCGGTGCTGCTCTTGAACAACAAGAAAATGCTGTCCTTCATGACCGCCGAGAAGATCGACCGGTGGCTTGCGGGACTGGAGAAGTAGATGCTCGACTACGGGTCCGACGCGATCATCCTCAACGGCCTAGACGGCAGCAACTGGCCTCTGCAGGATTACCTCAAGCGCGGCGGCTACGCCGCCCTGAAGAAGATCCTCGCCGAAAAGATCCCGCCCGAGAACGTCATCGCCGAGGTGAAGAAGTCGGCGCTGCGCGGGCGCGGCGGCGCGGGCTTTCCGACCGGCCTGAAGTGGAGCTTCATGCCGCGGCAGTTTCCCGGAGCGAAATACCTGGTGTGCAACTCCGACGAGGGCGAGCCCGGCACGTGCAAGGACCGCGACATCCTGCGCTACAACCCGCACATCGTCATCGAAGGCATGGCGATTGGCGCCTACGCCATGGGCATCGGCACGGGCTACAACTACATCCACGGCGAGATATGGGACGACTACGAGCGTTTCGAGCAAGCGCTCGCCGAGGCGCGCAAGGCGGGCTACATCGGCCGCAACATCCTCGGCAGCGATTTTTCCTTCGAGCTCCATACGCACCATGGCTACGGCGCCTACATCTGCGGCGAAGAAACGGCGCTGCTCGAGTCGCTCGAGGGCAAGAAGGGGCTGCCGCGCTTCAAGCCGCCGTTTCCGGCGAGCTTCGGCCTGTACGGCAAGCCGACAACGGTCAACAACACCGAGACGTTCGCGGCCGTGCCGTGGATCATCAACCACGGCGCCGATGCGTTCCTCGCGCTGGGGCGTCCGAACAACGGCGGCACCAAGATTTTTTCCGTCACCGGCCACGTGGCGCGGCCGGGCAACTACGAGGTGAAGCTCGGCACGCCGTTTGCAAAGCTCCTGGAGATGGCCGGCGGAATGCGCGGCGGGCGAAAGCTCAAGGCGGTGATCCCGGGCGGATCCTCGATGCCGGTGCTGCCCGCCGACATCATGATGAACACCGACATGGACTACGACTCGATCGCCAAGGCGGGCTCGATGCTGGGGTCGGGCGCGGTGATCGTCATGGACGACACCACCTGCATGGTCAAGGCGCTCGAGCGCCTGTCGTATTTCTATTTCGAGGAGTCCTGCGGCCAGTGCACGCCGTGCCGCGAGGGCACGGGGTGGCTGTACCGCGTGGTGAACCGCATCGAGCACGGCAAGGGGAAGAACGAGGATCTCGATCTGCTCGTCAACGTTGCCGACAACATCGCCGGGCGTACCATCTGCGCGCTGGGCGATGCAGCGGCGCTGCCGGTGAAGAGTTTCATCCAGCATTTCCGCGAAGAATTCCTCTATCACATCGAACGCAAGCGCTGCCAGGTGGGCCCCGGCGGATACTCGAGCGCGCCGGACACCCCGCAGCGGCAGGCGGCCTAGGGAAATGCTCAAAGTCACCATAGACGGCAGGGAGACCGAGGTCGCGAACGGCACCACCGTGATCGAGGCGGCCAACGGCCTTGGCATCTTCATCCCGCACTTCTGCTACCACAAGAAGCTCTCGATCGCCGCCAACTGCCGCATGTGCCTGGTACAGGTCGAAAAGGCGCCCAAGCCGCAGCCGGCGTGCGCGACGCCGGTCACCGACGGCATGAAGGTATCG
>JBGPTG010000294.1:0-4640 GCA_041490545.1 Gammaproteobacteria bacterium | reverse complement strand
CCGAAGGTGCCGATCTCGTTGAGCGTCACCGCCCAGGGAAACAGGAACGCGATCTCCAGGTCGAACAGGATGAACAGGATGGCGATCAGGTAGTAGCGCACGTCGAACTTCATGCGCGCATCCTCGAACGCCTCGAAGCCGCACTCGTAGGGAGACAGCTTTTCGCTGTCGGGGCGGTGGGGCGCAAACACCGCGCCCGCGCCCACCATGAGACCGCCGAAAACCAGCGCGATCACGATGAACAGCAGAATCGGGAAATAATTCTCTAGCACGATCGTGCGTCAGGACGGGGAGGCCGTGCAGGGAATTGAGGAAACCCGGCCGGAACGCCTGGAGTGAAACCGCTACGCCGCCCCTGAATCCTCAAACCTTGATCCTCGATCCTGCGTGTCTGGTGCCGACGGAGAGACTCGAACTCTCACAGCTTTCGCCACCGCCCCCTCAAGACGGCGTGTCTACCAATTTCACCACGTCGGCATGATTGAGCCCGGTACCCGCCGCGCGTCGGGAACGCCCGGTACCGAGGCCGCCAATTTTACTACTTCGGCACCTCGTTTGCTTTCGAATTCGCCGCGTCGCCGCCCTTGGCGCCCTGGGGCACCGGGATTTCCGGCGAAGGCGCCGCCGGCTGCTCCTTCACTGCGTCCATCACACCGCCGCTGACGCGCGGCTTGTGCGTCACCATATACGCCAGCAGGAACGTGGTGAGGAAAAAAACCACGGCGAGAATCGCGGTTGTCCGCGACAGGAAATTCGCCGAGCCGCTGGCACCGAAAAGACTTCCGGACGCGCCGCTGCCGAATGCCGCGCCGACGTCGGCGCCCTTGCCGTGCTGGAGCAGCACCAGGCCGATGATGAAGAGCGCGACCACGACGTCGACGATGAGAGTCAGGGTGAACCAGATGTCCATATTGTCTTCCTCCAGTTAGCGTGCGACCGACGCGGCGCAGATTGCGATGAAATCCTCGGCGACGAGCGAGGCCCCGCCGATCAGCCCGCCGTCGACGTCCGGCATTGCGAACAACTCGCGCGCGTTGCCGGGCTTGACGCTGCCACCGTACATGAGGGTGAGACCCGCGGCGGTCTCATTGCTGCGTTTCGCCACCCAGGCACGGATGAAGGCGTGCACCTCCTCGGCCTGCTGGGGAGTCGCGTTCCTGCCCGTGCCGATCGCCCAGACCGGTTCGTAGGCGAGCGCGGCGTTTGCAAGCGCGGACGCCCCGGCGACGGCGACGACAGCACTCAACTGCCGCTCCACCACGCTCTCGGTTTCGCCGCGCTCACGCTGCTCCAGCGTTTCCCCCACGCACAGAATCGGCGTGAGTCCCGCGCGCTGCGCGGCGGCGAATCTGGCCGCGACACGCGCGTCGTCCTCGCCGTACAGGCCGCGCCGCTCCGAGTGGCCGACGATCGCGTAGCGGCAGCCGAATTCCCTGAGCATCGCTCCGGACACCTCGCCCGTGTACGCGCCTGCGTCGTGCTCGGAGACGTTCTGCGCGCCCCAGGCGATGGAACTGCCCGCGAGCGCTGCCGACACCTGTGCGAGGTACGGAAACGGAGTGCAAACGGCCATCGTCGCGCCGCGAACCGCCTTCAGCCCGGCCTTGAGCGCATCGAGCAAGCGCGCGTTCGCGTCGAGGCTGCCGTGCATCTTCCAGTTGCCTACGACGAGCCGCGTGCGCATCGGGTTGAAACCCCGCCAAAACCCGCGATTTTACCGCTGGGCCAGCGCGAGGGTCAAACTAAAACACCGGAAAATTCAGGATCTTGCCGGATCGCTGCGCCATTGGCGTTGGGCGCTCTGCTCTAGGCCCCCGCATTCACGGCGCCAGCAATCTTTTTGGCCAGCCTGCGAACCTGCGTTCCGTCCTTGCCCTCCACCATCACACGCAGCACCGGCTCGGTGCCCGAGGGCCGCAGCAGCACGCGCCCGTTCTTGCCCAGGGCGCGCTCGGCCTGCTCCCTGGCGCGGCCGATGGCCGGCTGCTTCTGCCAGTCGAAGCCCTTCGGCACGCGCACGTTGACCAGTTCCTGCGGGTAGAGCGCGAGTCCCTTGCACAAGCGGGTGATCGTCGAGCGGCTGGTGCGAACCGCCGACAGCACCTGCAGCGCGGAGACAATGCCGTCGCCGGTCGTGTGCTTGTCGAGACAGATGATGTGGCCGGAATTCTCCCCTCCTAGGTCCCAGTGCTTGTCCCTGAGCATCTCCAGCACGTAACGATCGCCGACCTTGGCCCGCGCGAAGGGTACGCCCATCTTTTCCAGGGCATGCTCGAGCGCCAGGTTGGTCATCAGCGTCCCGGCGACGCCCTTGAGGCCGCCATTCCTCGCGCGTTCCCGGGCGATGACGTACAGCAGCTTATCGCCGTCGTAGAGAGCCCCGTCGGGGTCGGCCATGAGAACGCGATCGCCGTCTCCGTCGAACGCAATGCCCAGGTCCGCCGCGTGTTCCTCGACGGCGCGCTGCAGGGCCTGCGGATGCGCGGTGCCCGTGCCGGCGTTGATGTTGAAGCCGTCGGGGCTCACTCCGATCGGGATCACGTCGGCACCCAGCTCGTGGAACACGTGCGGCGCCACCTGGTAGGTGGCGCCGTGCGCGCAATCCACCACGATTTTCAGTCCGCGCAGGTCGAGTGCCGTGGGAAAGGTGCTCTTGCAGAATTCGATGTATCGGCCGCGGGCGTCCTCGAAACGGCGCGCTTTTCCTAGACCGGCCGAATCCTTGCAGTGGATCGGGCGATCGAGCCGGGCCTCGATATCCGCCTCCACACCGTCGGGAAGCTTGCTGCCGTCGCTGGAAAAAAATTTGATGCCGTTATCCTGATAGGGGTTGTGCGAGGCGCTGATCACGACCCCGGCCTGCGCGCGCAGCGCCCGCGTCAGGTAGGCGATCGCCGGCGTCGGCAGCGGACCTGTGAGCATCACATCGACGCCGGCAGCCGAGAATCCGGCCTCCAGCGAGGCTTCGAGCATATATCCGGACACGCGCGTGTCCTTGCCGATCAGCACCACCGGGTGCTCGCCCTTGGGCATGCCGGAGTGCCGCACCAGGACCTCCCCGGCCGCGAAGCCCAGGCGAATGACGAATTCCGGAGTGATGGGAGCCTCTCCCACTTCGCCCCGCACTCCGTCAGTACCAAAGTATTTTCTGCTCATGGATGAGCGTCGCTCCCGTTTGCTGCAGCCAGCACCGCCAGCGCGTCGCGCGTCGCCGCGACATCGTGGACGCGCACGATTCTAGCGCCGCGCTGCACGGCCAGCAAAGCGGCAGCGACACTCGAGGCGACCCGGTCGTCTGCCGGCCTGCCGGTAATCGCACCCAGTGTCGACTTGCGCGACCAGCCCGCCATGACCGGCAGGCCGGTCTGGACGAATCGCCCGAGATGGCGCAGCAACTGGAAATTGTGTTCCACGGTCTTGCCGAAGCCGAAACCCGGATCGATCACGATGCGGTCGCGCGCGATGCCCTGCGCCTCGGCCGCTGCGACGCGCCCGGTGAGAAACTCCCCGACCTCTTCGACGACGTCGTCATAGTGCGGCGCACGCTGCATCGTGCGCGGCTCGCCCTGCATGTGCATCAGGCACACGCCGACACCGGAGGCCGCGACGGTCTCGAGCGCGCCGGGCGATCGCAGTGCCCCGATGTCGTTGATCATCGCGGCGCCGGCGTCGACTGCGGCGCGCATGACCTCGGGCTTGGTCGTGTCGACCGAGATCGGTACCGCCGAATCGCGGAGTCCCAGCAGCACGGGCATCAGGCGCGACAATTCCTCTTGCGCCGATACCGCGGCGGCGCCTGGCCGGCTGGATTCCGCGCCCACGTCGATCAGGTCGGCTCCTTCTTCGATAAGCCGTCGCGCATGCTCTATCGCGGCTCCCGGTTCGAGGTATTTCCCTCCATCGGAAAACGAGTCGGGCGTGAGGTTCAGGACGCCCATGACGAGCGGGCGATCGAGAACGAGGCGGAATCTGCCGCAGGCGAGAAAGGATCGGGGATCGAGAACCGAGGATTGAGATGGAAGCGAGGAATGAGACGCGTCGTCCCTCAATCCTCGCTCCTGGATCCTCAATCCCGCTTACGCCGCCGGCGCCGGCTCGGGTGCGCCGGGCGCGCCCGCCTGGGGCGGCGGCTGCGGCGCCTGCGCCGGCTTGGGCGGGCGCGGCGGCCGGCCGTCCATGATGTCCTGGATCTGCTCGGCGTCTATGGTCTCCCACTCGAGCAGTGCCTTGGCCATCGCTTCCACCTTGTCCCGATTTTCGAGGATCAGCTTCCTCGCCAGCGTGAACTGCTGGTCGATGATCCTGCGGATCTCGGCATCGACCTTCTGCATCGTCACCTCGGACACGTTCTTGTGCGTGGTGATCGAGCGGCCGAGGAACACCTCGCCCTCGTTCTCGCCGTACACCATGGGACCCATCGCATCCGACATGCCCCATTGCGTCACCATGCTACGGGCGATGGCGGTGGCGCGCTCGAAATCGTTCGAGGCCCCGGTGGTCATCTGGTTCATGAAGATTTCTTCGGCGATGCGGCCGCCGAACAGCACCGCGATCATGGCGAGCAGCCGTTCGCGGTCCTGGCTGTAACGGTCCTCGGTGGGCAGCTGCATCGTCACGCCGAGCGCGCGGCCGCGCGGAAT
>JBGPTG010000293.1:0-4690 GCA_041490545.1 Gammaproteobacteria bacterium | reverse complement strand
CCGACGAACACGCCGGACGGGGTCTGCTTGAGCTTGCCCTTGACCTGGTCGGCGATACCCAATTTCTCGAACACGCTGAGCATATAGAGCCCGCTCGGGCCGGTGGAATAGCCGATCGATTTCGCCGCCAGCAGCGTCTTCTTCAATGCGTCGGCCGAACTGATGTCAGGCTTCGCCGCGCCCTTGCGCACCGCGAGCCCGGTACCGGATTTTGCGAAATCGACGCGGCTGCCGGCGACGGCCTTGCCCAGCTTGATCTGATTGTCAATCGCCGGGCCCGCCATGATGATGAGGTCGTAGGGCTCGCCGCCGGCGAGACGCTTCTGGACGTTGACCGTTCCCGTGAAAACCGTCGTGACCTTGTGCCCTGATGTCTTCTCGAATTGCGCCACCAGTTCAAGATAGGCTTCCTGGGTGGCCTGCGTGGATACCACTTTTATTTCCGCGGCGTTAGCCATGCTGGAGAGCAGCAATGCACTCGCCGCGGCGATAATCGATGCGGTTTTCATGATAGTCCTCCCGTGATGATTTTCAGAAACCGGGCAGAAACCGGGGACAGACCACGTTTTCCGGTTGTGCTGTCTGCTGGAACCATGAATGCCGTGTTCATACCCGTTAATACGATAACCCATGCTACCCCACCACGCCCCGCCGCGTGCGCCTGAAACTGTCCGGCTGGCGCGTGAGGCATAAGGCAAGACCTGACCCCCTTTCTTGACCGGTCCCGCGACCGCGCGATCAATCCAGCTGCTGCATTCCGGAGTCGAGTATGATCTTGCGATACTGCTCGGTATCACGCCGGACACGCTCGGCGAACTGCTCCGGCGTGCTCCCCACGACTTCATAGCCTAACCTGATGAAGCGTTCCTTCACTTCGGGCAGATTGACGATGCGCACGATTTCCCGGCCCAGCGCCTGCACGGTCGCGGCGGGCGTCTTCGCGGGCGCGAAGAATCCGACCCAAAATTCGACCTGGTAGCCGTCGAGCCCGCTCTCGGCCAATGTCGGCACCTTGGGAAGCTGCGGATCGCGCCGCGAGCCGGTCACGCCGATCGGTTTGAGCCTGCCGGCGTCGATCGGTCCTTTGAGGCTTGAATAGAGGGTCAGCAGCAGCTGCGATTCATTCGAGATCACGGCGACCACTGCGGGTGCGCCGCCCTTGTATGGAACATTGTTCAGCTCGATTTGCCCCTGCAGCTTGATCAAGTTGCCGGCGATCTCGCCCGTCGCGCCGGCGACCGCGATATTGAGCTTGCCCGGCGCGCGCTTGGCTTCGGCGATGAGTTCCTTGACGTTATTGGCCTCGACCGAGGGGTGTGCGACCAGCACCAGGCTGCTGAATATGACTTCGCTGATTGCCGCGAAATCTCGTACGGGATCGTAGGTCGGCTTCTTGTACAGCGTGGCGTTGACAGCGTGAGTGCCGGAGTTGCCCACGGCGAGAACCGTGCCGTCTGGCACCGCGTGCGCAACGTATTCCGAGCCGATCACACCGTTGGCGCTCGGACGATTGTCCACGATCACGTTGTGGCCCAGCGTTTCGCTCAATTTAGGCGCGATTATGCGGCCTACCAAGTCGTTGGGCCCGGCGGCCGCATTGGGGACGATGATACGCACGAGTTTGTTCGGCAGGGCGGACGCCTGACCGAAAGATGCGGCGGGACACAGTGCCATGCCAACCAGCACGGACAGCAATCGATAGGGTTTGCGCAGCGTAAACATTCTATAGTCCTCCTCAGAGCGCGATCAGCGTCATCGATTATCCCCAATATCGACCTTTCCCGTATGTTAAATGAATAGATCGGCGTAGCCACCCGCTCCGAGATGCGTGCGGCGCCACGCGGTCGCGACAAACCGCTTCTGGCCGAAACCTGCCGTTCGCGAATGGCTGAAATCGGCCAGGAGCGGTCATTGGCCGATCGCCCACCCTACAACAGGTCCAGGGGGCGGGTGACTTGACGTGTGGCCTCCAGGACGTGGGTGTAGACCATCCTGCCAGAAAGCTCTACTTCCAGCCTGTCTACGAAACGGGGGAGCTTACGGACTGATCCGGTTGTGGTGCAACAACATCAGGGGTGCGAAGCGACGCGGAACCTGCGGGCTCCGCATCGGAAAGTTGCGGGGAGGCGGACGGTTTCGGCGCCGCGCTCGCTACGTCAGCGTGCCCGTTCCGACTAGTTGTCCTGGTCAAGGAAGCTGCGTAGCCGCTCGGTGCGCGAGGGGTGGCGGAGTTTCCGCAGCGCCTTCGCCTCGATCTGCCGGATGCGCTCGCGGGTGACGTCGAACTGCTTGCCGACTTCCTCCAGCGTGTGGTCGGTGTTCATCTCGATGCCGAAGCGCATCCTCAACACCTTCGCCTCGCGCGGGGTGAGCGTGTCGAGCACGTCCTTGGTAACGCCGCGCAGACTCGCGTAAACCGCCGCCTCGTTGGGCGCGACGGTGGACTGGTCCTCGATGAAATCGCCGAGGTGCGAGTCGTCGTCGTCCCCGATCGGCGTTTCCATCGAGATCGGCTCCTTGGAGATCTTCAGGATCTTGCGGATCTTGTCCTCCGGCATCTCCATCTTCTCGGCGAGCAGCGCGGGATCGGGCTCCTGCCCGGTCTCCTGCAGGATCTGGCGCGAGATGCGGTTCATCTTGTTGATGGTCTCGATCATGTGCACCGGGATGCGGATGGTGCGCGCCTGGTCCGCGATCGAGCGCGTGATCGCCTGCCGGATCCACCACGTGGCGTAGGTCGAGAACTTGTAGCCGCGGCGGTACTCGAACTTGTCCACCGCCTTCATGAGACCGATGTTGCCCTCCTGGATGAGATCGAGGAACTGCAGCCCGCGGTTGGTGTACTTCTTGGCGATCGAGATCACGAGGCGCAGGTTCGCCTCCGTCATCTCGCGCTTCGCCCGGCGCGCCTTCGCCTCGCCGGTGGACATCTGGCGGTTGATCTCCTTCAGGTCCTTGATCGGGATGCCAACGCGGTCCTGCAGGGTGAGCAGCTTCTGCTGCTTCTCGACGATCGCCGGCTCGAAACGCTCGAGCGCCGCGCTCCACGGGTGCCACGCTTCGATTTCGCTCTTGATCCAGCGCAGGTTGCCTTCCTTGCCGGGGAACTCCTTGATGAAGTGGGCGCGCAGCATCCGCGCCTTGTCCACGCACAGATCCATGATGCTGCGCTCGTAGCTGCGCACCTCCTCCACCAGCCTGCGGATGGAATCGCACAGCGCCTCGATCTGCTTCGCGGAGAAGCGGATGGTCATCAGCTCGTTGGAAATGGCGTCACGCGCCTGGAGATAGGCGCGGCTGCGCGGCCCGTTCCTGTCGAGCGCACGCGTCATCCGGTTGTAGAGCGAGCGGATCACCGCGAAGCGCCTGAGCGCCCCGTCCTTGAGCAGCAGCATCTGCGCGCTCTGCACGCCGCCGCCGTCCTCGTCTTCCTCTTCCGCGGCATCGAGCGCTTTTTCAATGTCCTCCTCCACCTCGGACATTTTCGCAATCGGTTCCTGCTGGGCGTGGGGATCGACCAACCCGCCTACCACCTCGTCCACGCGGATCTCGTCCTTCTCGATCTTCTCGGCGAGGGAGAGGATCTCGGCGATGGTGGTCGGACAGGCGGAGATCGCCTGGATCATGTGACGCAGGCCGTCTTCGATGCGCTTGGCGATCTCGATCTCGCCTTCGCGCGTGAGCAGCTCCACCGATCCCATCTCACGTAGGTACATGCGCACCGGGTCGGTGGTACGGCCGAACTCGGAGTCCACCGTGGAAAGCGCCGCCTCCGCTTCCTCGACCGCTTCCTCGTCCGCCACCGCCGGCGTCACTCCCGACATGAGCAGCGTTTCAGCATCGGGCGCCTCGTCGTACACCTGGATGCCCATATCGTTGACCATGCTGATGATGTTCTCGATCTGCTCGGCATCCAGCATGTCGTCCGGCAGATGATCGTTGATCTCGGCGTAAGTGAGGTAACTGCGCTCCTTGCCGAGCACGATGAGGTTTTTCAGCCCGATGCGCCGCGCCTCGGCGTCGGCGGGGGAAAGTTCCCGGCGCTCAGACTCCTTGACCAGCGCCTTTTCCCGTGCGGTAAGTCCCCGGGTAGAGCGCGGCCTGCCTTCCGCTTTACCTTGGGCGCGGGCGAGGCGCTCCCGAAGCAACGCCTTCTTCAGCGTCGCCTTGTCGAGCTTCTGCGGCTCGCCGGTTTTGGCCTTGGGCAGAAGTTTGCGCAGCGGCTTGGCGACGATGGTTTTGTCCTTGCGCGCAAGCTCGGCTTTGGGCGCCGGGCGCCTCCTGGCCGCCGACCGCTTGAGGACGTGTCGCGCCCTGGTCTTGGCAGCCGCCTTCTTACGTGCCGCAGAGTGAGCTTTCTTCGCCTTTGCCATGGTCCGGATCTCGAGTCGTGAGGTTCTGGTGCAACAACGTTGCGGACGACACGCTCGAAGGGGTTCGACGTTCAGCCCACGCAAATTACGTCACGCCAAGGCGAAGTTCCAGGTCACCCGCATGGGTATCCTGTTTCACCTTGGAACACCGCAAGATATCTTTCAGTTTACTCCTGAATGCTCAGAGTCAGGGCTTTACCTTCTAGTGCTGTGAACGATCGAATCTTCGATACTGAATCGCTTCGGCTACGCGTAGAAACCTGCACGAAGCAGCCAAAACAGCCGCACACCGGGCTCAAGCGGGTTACGATAGGGTT
>JBGPTG010000292.1:0-4698 GCA_041490545.1 Gammaproteobacteria bacterium | reverse complement strand
TGCTATCGCGTGGTGGCCAAATGCAGCGCTTTCGCGAGCCACGACGACACCAACCGCTGGATCGCTTCTTCGCATCCATTGTAGAAGTGATCGCAGCCCGGAACAATTTCCACGTCGCACGCTCCGCCTGTGCATGCCTGAAATTCTTCCGCGGGATAATTCTCGCGCGACTCCAGGTCTCCACGGATGTAGAGTGTCGGGCATTTGATCGTCGGCGCGAGCGCCAGGCCGTCGGGCGTTTCGGTCAGCCGATCGAGATAGCTCTCTGCACTGATCGCGTACCACCATCCCGGCATCAGCATCAGCTCGCGGCCACGACCGGCCGCGACGAGTCCTTTTGCCCGCGCGATGAATTCCTCGACGCGATCCTGCGCCATCAGCCCCGCCTTGCTGGTGCGCTCGAGAATGTTTTTGCCGCCCATGTGCGCCGAGAGCAACACGAGTGCGGGCGTTTCCGGATGATCGGCGACGTACTGCACGGCGAGCATGCCGCCGTTGCTGTGGCCGATCACCACCGGATGCGCAAAGCCGCGTTCCGCAATCCAGCGCGCCGCGGTGCGGTTATCCTCGATGCCTTCGCGCGCCAGCTGGAAGGCGCCGCCCTCCGGAACGCGGCTGTTGCGCGTGCTGAGGATGTCGTGGCCACGGCGGTTGAAGGCGAGGCACGCCAGGCCGAGTTCTGCCAGCGCCGGCGGCAGAAAGCGCATGGGTCCGGTGTAGAAATTCATGGTGTTGCCGTGGAAGAGCAGCACCCCTCCGAGCGCAGCCTGGCCTTCGGACTCGTAGTAAAGGCCGTCGAGTGGGATCGTCCCGGTCGGGATGGAAACGAGTTCAGCGCGCATGAATGGTGCGGAAATGCGCTATTGGATCAGCGCAACTCGAATAGGAGGATCCGCCGGGATTCTCGTGCCCGCGCTAATCGTTCCACGGATCGACGCAAGCTACACCGCAGCGCCGAAAATCCTCGATGTTCCGGGTGACCATCTGAAGACCGCGCACGAGGGCCGTCGCGGCGAGAAGGCTGTCGATCACGGGCAGCGGCCGGCCGCGCCTTTCGGACTCGCCCGCAATCTGTCCCCATCGTGCAGCGACGTCCATGTCGATCGGCAGCAACCGATTGCCGAACCGCTCTGCGAGATCGCGTCGCACCCAAGACACAAGCCTTGTCTTGCGCGCCGATGCCGGTAGCTTCGCGATTCCTTTTTCCAGTTCGCCGAGCGTTAGAACGCTGAGAAAGAGTAAAGCCTCGTCCTGTCCGCCAATCCAGTCCAGCACCCGATCGTTAGGATTTTTCTTGACCAGCTCGGAAACGACGCTGGTGTCGAGCAGAAAACTCACAAGTCGATCTTCCTGCCGGTATCCCTGCTACGGCCGAGTTTGAGTCCAACGCCGGCCAGCGGAGACTTGCGGAAAAAATCGACGAGCCTGCCTTTGCGCCGTGACATCCTGCCGAAGTCCCGCGCCGAGATGATTACGGCCGCATCCGCTCCGTGGAGGGTAATGACCTGCGGACCCTCGCTGCGCGCCTTGCGCACCACCTCGGAAAGCCGGTTTTTGGCGTCCTGAAGTTGCCACTTTGCCGTTGACATGGGCACCTCCGAATCTGTCTAGTCTGGCTATTTTAGCAGCTTGGGTGATCAGGGGGAAGCAAAGGCAGCTCGACGATAAATATGTGCTGCGACGAACGACGACCGCCGTACTATCTCGGAGGTATCACCGGCAGCAACACGCTTGACTGCCGTCCCGGACCGAAGTGCAGCGTCACCCTGCCGCCGAACACCGCGGGAGGCCGGTCGGTGGGATCGTCGTGCGTGAAGGGCCCGCAGCCGCGCATCGGGTTCTTCATGTTGGAGAGCGTCGCCGCCGCGCCGTCGTGCTCGTAGTCGCGCCCGCGGATGGTGAGCGCGATGCGGTAGCCCGCAGGCACGACGATGCACGTCGGCCAGATCTCGACGTCGATCGCGACGACCTCGCCGGGCTTCAGGGGTTGCTTCTCGTCGTGGGTGTGCCACGGCCGGTACGGAAGCGAGCGCTTGGGATCGATTTTTCTCTGCGATGCGCGCAACCAGCCCTGGCCCACCGGCGTTTTCGGATCGAGCGCGCCCTGGAACAGGACTTCGCCGCCCTTCGCATCGAACACGCGCAGCACCGCGAAGATGTCGGTGTCCGCGGTCGACGACGAGATGAACAGCTTCAGCGCCGACGGGCCGGTGATCTCGGTATCGTTTTCCAGCGGCGAAGTCGAGAACGTCACGCCATCGCCCGTCGCCTCGTACGTGACCGCACCATCGACGGCAACCGGCACGGACGACAGGCGCATGCCGTCCGGGTCGAGATATAAATGCGTCCAGCGCGTGCGCGCGAGCGGCCACTCGTTTTCGGCGCGCGGGACGAATTTTTCGCCCGGATGGCGCACGTTGAGCAGCACGCGCGGCTGCCTGTCCCAGCCATTGTCCATACCTTTCAGGAAATAATCGAAGAAGCGCTTCTGCATCTTCACGCCGTAGTCCGTGTAGAACGGCGCCCAGTGCGAGCCGCCGTGCACTTCCAGCCACTTCTGCTTCGAGGCCGCGCGCATGAAACCTTCGAAGTTGCCGCGCGTGTGCAGACCTTGCCCGCCCCAGTTGGCGGACGACAGAAGCGGAATGGTTACCTTGCTGAGGTCGGCGGTCCGCTCCCCGTAGTACGACCCGTCCAGGGGACGCGAGAGAATCTCGGCCCACATGTTTTCGCGATTCTTGACGAGCTCGTCCTCGCTGAGCGTCTCCGGGCCGCAAACGGTGTCGCCGGTGACCCGGCTCTTCGCACCACGATCGCCCACGCCGTGCTGCACGGTCTTCACCTGCATGTCCTGCCAATTCTTGCGGAACGTGCAGATGATGCCGCCGTGCCGGTTGCCGTCGCGGTAACTGTCGCTCCAGCCTTCCCAGACGCAGATCGCTGCCAGGTGCGGCGGCTGCACCGCCGCCGCGCGCCACTGGTTGCTCGCGTAGTAAGAGATTCCGTTCATCCCGATCTTCCCGCTCGACCAGGGCTGTGCCGCCGCCCACTCGATGCACAAATAGATGTCGCGCGTCTCGCGCGCGTTGTTGTGGCAGAGATACCCTGGCGAGCGCCCCGCGCCGCGCGAATCGACGCGCAAGCACACGTAGCCGTCCGGTACCCATTTTTCAGGATCGACCGTCTCCCAGTTGGCGTACTTGTTGGAGCTGCCCTCGACCGCATCGGGATAGTCGCGCGCCATGATGTCCCAGGCCGTCTTGTAGCCGTCCTGGAACGCCAGTCCCTTGCCGTAGGGGCCGTAGGAAAGGATCACGGGATGCTTTCCTTCGGCGACCGGGCGGAACAGGTCGGCGCGCAGCACCAGACCGTCATCCATGGCGATCGGCACGTCCGATTCAATCTTCATGCCGTCGCGATTCTCAATCCTTGGCGTGGACATCGATGCTCCCTCCCCGAATTTTCCGCAATTCTAGCGTCCCCCCGCGGTTCCGACCGGAACGAGCGGGTGATAGACTCTGGCAGAGCAGAGTGCCCCGAAAACGTCGTGTCAGAACCGCATATCCCTGCGCCGGACGAACAGGCGATTCCTTCGGCGGAAAATCTCTTCAAGGCAGCGCTGCTGCCGGGGACGATACTCGCTTCGTTTTTTGTTGCCCAAGCCGGGACCGTCGCGATCGAAGCGAACCTGCCCGGGTGGACCGGAGCGATGGGCAAGTGGATTTTCGTCGCGCTGCTGGGCGTCTGGAACTGCGTCCTCCTCACCGGCATGGGGGTTCTCGCCCACGACGCAGTGCACCGCGCGCTGTCGCGGAACCCGTTCTGCAACGAACTCGTCGGAGGGCTGCTTTCGGCACTGGCGCTCCTGCCCTTCTGCGCCAATCGCCAATTCCACCTCACCCACCACAGCTACGCCCACCAGCCGGGACTTGATCCTGAAAACGAAATGCACGACCACCCATTCTGGTACGCACTCAGCGTCGGCTCGGTGATCGCCCTTGGCGTGCAGTACCGCAACCTGCTGCGTGGCCTGCTCAGAATCCGCGAGCCCGGCTACGCCGCGCGGGCCGCCAAGGATCTGCTCTCACTGGCGGTCGCCGCATCGTTCTACTTCGTCTGGGTTCCGGCGCTCGGTCTCTCCTTGGCGTACACGGTGGTCCCGATGTTGCTCGCGCTCCTGCCAGTGTTCGCCTGGCGCGCCCTTTCCGACCACTACGGCGTCCCCCCCGCCGCGAGCGCCGCAGCGCGCCGGGAAATCTTCGACACCAATCCCGACCGCTGGGAAGAAGACGTCGCGAAGCGCCGGCGCGAGGTGAGCGGCTGGGTCGTGCTCACCAGCCCCTGGCTCGAATGGCTGTGGAGCCACGTCAACTATCACGAGGTACACCACAAGTATCCGTGGCTTTCCCACGCGCACCTGAAGGCGGCGTTCGAGGCGACGCGGGACTCCCAACCCTATCTGATCGTCGAGGGCTACTGGCGCTCGCTCGTGTACCTCTCTCGCAGCAAGTACTACGGAACGCGCGAACGCACGCAGGCGTTCCTCACCACCGGCGGCTAGGAATCATCACGAGAGCCGCGTATTCGCGAGATCGAGGCGGTCGGATAGGTTGCGAACTAGGGCGCGCGTGAGTTGCAGCTGGGCGCCGAGGCTCATTTTCTCCAGGGCTTCCGGCCTGAACTTGGCGAGCAGCAGTT
>JBGPTG010000291.1:0-4699 GCA_041490545.1 Gammaproteobacteria bacterium | reverse complement strand
CTGCCGCATGTGCCTGGTGCAGGTCGAAAAGGCGCCCAAGCCGCAGCCGGCGTGCGCGACGCCGGTCACCGACGGCATGAAGGTATCGACGCGCTCCGAGTACGCGAAGCAGGCGCAGAACGGGGTGATGGAGTTCCTCCTGATCAATCATCCGCTCGATTGCCCGATCTGCGACCAGGGCGGCGAGTGCCAGCTGCAGGATCTCGCCGTGGGCTACGGCAACAGCGCCTCGCGCTACACGGAAGAAAAGCGCGTAGTGGTGAACAAGAACCTCGGCCCGCTCATCTCGACCGATATGACGCGCTGCATTCATTGCACCCGGTGCGTGCGCTTCGGCCAGGAGGTCGCTGGCATCATGGAGCTCGGGATGATCGGTAGAGGCGAGCATGCCGAGATCATCAGCTTCGTCGGAAAAACCGTGGACTCGGAAGTCTCGGGCAACGTCATCGATTTGTGCCCGGTGGGGGCGCTCACCTCGAAACCTTTCCGCTACACGGCGCGCACCTGGGAGCTTTCGCGGCGCAAGTCGGTGAGCCCGCACGACAGCCTCGGCTCGAATCTCATCGTGCAGGTCATGCAGAACCGCGTCATGCGCGTGCTGCCGCTGGAGAACGATGCGCTCAACGAATGCTGGCTCTCCGACCGAGACCGCTTCGCCTACGAAGGCCTGAATTCCGAGGAGCGCATCCAGCGCCCCATGCTCAAGCAGGGCGGACGCTGGCAGGAGGTCGACTGGCAGACCGCGCTCGAACACGTCGCCAAGGCTTTGTCGGAGATCCGCTTCAAGTACGACGCCAGGGAAATCGGGGCGCTCGCCAGTCCGCATTCGACTTTCGAGGAAATGGCGCTGCTCGCGAAGCTCGTGCGCGCGATGGGCAGCGACAATGTCGATTTCCGCCTGCGCCAGTCGGATTTTTCTGCGGACGGCCGTCGCGCCGGAGTGCCGTGGCTCGGCATGCCGGTGGCGGAACTCGACCAGCTCGACCGGCTGCTCCTGGTCGGCTCGTTCCTGCGCAAAGACCATCCCCTGCTGGCGGCGCGCCTGCGCCGCGCCGCCAGCCACAAGTTGCAGGTGAACATCCTGCACTGCGCCGATGACGACCTGCTCATGCCGGTCGCGCACAAGGCGATCGTCGCGCCCGCTGACCTCCCGCGGCAGCTCGCGCAGATCGTGAAGGCGGTCGCGCAGGCGAAGGGCAAGCCGGTGCCCTCGGCGCTCGCCGGGATCGAACCCGGCGCCGCTGCCGCAGCGATCGCCGCCAGCCTCGCCTCGGGGCAGAAGGCCGGGATTCTGCTGGGCAACCTCGCCGCGCAGCATCCTCAAGGCGCGCGCCTGCAGCGCCTCACGCAGGAACTCGCCGAGCTGCTCGGCGCGCGCTTCGGTTTCCTCGGCGAAGCCGCCAACAGCGTCGGCGGCTACCTCGCCGGATGCGTGCCCTCCGGCGGCGGCATGAACGCGCGCAGCATGCTCGAGCAGCCGCGCCGGGCCTATCTGCTCCTCAACGCCGAACCCGATTTCGACTGCCACGATCCGCGCACCGCGATTCGCGCGATGGACTCGGCCGATCTGGTGGTGGCGCTCGCGTCCTACCGCAGCTTCGCCGCGGACTATGCCGATGTGCTGCTGCCGGTCGCGCCTTTCAGCGAGACCTCCGGATCGTTCGTCAACTGCGCCGGACAGATGCAGAGTTTCAACGGCGCGGTCAAGCCCCTGGGCGAGGCGCGTCCGGCGTGGAAAGTCCTTCGCGTGCTCGGCAACCTGATGAGCCTGCCGGGCTTCGACTACGAATCGACCGAAGCGGTGCGCGACGAAATCTGCCGGCCCGAGGTCGTCGCGGGCAGGCTCGACAACCGCCTGAACGGGCCCGTGGCCGCCGACGATGCTCCGACGGCCGACGGCCTGCAGCGCATTGCCGAGGTGCCGGTCTACTTCGGCGACCCGATCGTGCGCCGCGCGGCGTCATTGCAGAGGACGCGCGACGCGTTGCCGCCGCGTGCCTGGATCGGTTCACCGCTCGCGAGGGATCTCGGCGTGAAAGCCGGCGAGCGCGTGCGCGTGCGCCAGGGCGACGGCGAGGCCGTTGTCGAGATCGGCATCGACGAGCGCGTGCCCGAACGCTGCGTGCGGCTTGCCGCGGCGCACCGGCACACCGCCGGCCTCGGCCCGATGCTGGGCCGGATCTCGGTGGAGCGCGAATGACGCTCGTGACGACCGTGTTCGACGTCTGGGCCGACTTGTGGACCGCGTGGCTCGGCCCGCAATGGGGGCCCCTGGCCTGGACGCTGGTGAAGAACACGATCCTGATCCTGTGCATCGTGCTGCCGCTGTTCGGCTGCGTCGCCTACCTCACCCTGTGGGAGAGGAAGCTGATCGGCTGGATGCAGATCCGCATCGGCCCCAACCGGGTGACGTTCTTCGGCATTTCCTGGCTCGGAGGCCTGGCGCAGCCGATCGCCGATGCGTTCAAGCTGATCTTCAAGGAGCTGATCATCCCGACCGGGGCGAACAAGTTCCTGTTCATCCTCGGGCCGATGCTGACGCTGATGCCGGCGCTTGCCGCCTGGGCGGTGATACCGTTTGCCCCGCAGGCGGTGCTCGCCGACATCGATGCGGGCCTCCTCTACGTGATGGCGATCACCTCGATGGGGGTCTACGGGGTGATCATCGCGGGCTGGGCGTCGAATTCGAAATACGCGTTTCTCGGCGCGATGCGCTCGGCGGCGCAGATCGTCGCCTACGAGATCGCGATGGGCTTCGCGCTGGTGTGCGTGCTGCTGGTTTCACAGAGCCTGAATCTCACCGACATCGTCGCCGGCCAGGAGCGCGGCTATTTCGCCCACAAGGGGCTCAATTTCCTTTCCTGGAACTGGCTGCCGCTCTTCCCCATGTTCCTGGTGTATTTCATCTCCGGGGTCGCCGAGACCAACCGCGCGCCCTTCGACGTCGCCGAAGGCGAGTCCGAGATCGTCGCCGGGTTCCACGTCGAGTATTCCGGGATGACCTTCGCGCTGTTCTTCCTCGGCGAGTACGCCAACATGCTCCTGGTGTCGGCGCTCGCCACCGTCATGTTCCTCGGCGGCTGGGCGGCGCCCATCGAAGCGCCGCTCCTCAGCGCGATCCCGCCCTTCGTCTGGCTGGTCGCCAAGATTTTCTTCGTGGTTTCCATGTTCCTCTGGATCCGCGCCACCTTTCCGCGCTACCGCTACGACCAGATCATGCGCCTGGGCTGGAAGGTATTCATCCCGCTGACGATCGTCTGGCTGGTGGTGGTGGCCGTGTGGATGCAGACACCCTGGAACATCTGGGCGGCGCCATGATCGAGAAAATCGCCGATTTCTTCAGGAGCTTCCTGCTGCTCGAGCTGGTCAAGGGCATGGCCCTTACCGGCCGGCACCTGTTCCGGCGCAAGATCACGATACAGTTTCCCGAGGAAAAGACGCCGATGAGCCCGCGCTTCCGCGGGCTGCACGCGCTGCGCCGCTATCCGAACGGCGAAGAGCGCTGCATCGCCTGCAAGCTGTGCGAGGCGGTGTGCCCGGCACTGGCCATCACCATCGAGTCCGAGGCGCGGGCCGACGGCACGCGCCGCACCACACGCTACGACATCGACCTGACCAAGTGCATCTTCTGCGGCATGTGCGAGGAATCCTGCCCGGTGGATTCGATCGTCGAGACGCACATCCTCGAATACCACGGCGAGAAGCGCGGCGACCTCTACTACACCAAGGAAATGCTCCTCGCGGTCGGCGACCGCTACGAGGAGCAGATCGCCAGGGACCGCGCCAGCGACGCGGCGTACCGCTGATGGACTTCGAGACTGCGGTCTTCTACGTGTTTGCTGCGATCCTGCTGTTCGCGGCGTTGCGCGTCATCACGGCGCGCAATCCGGTGCACGCGGCGCTGTTCCTGGTGCTTGCCTTCTTCACCGCCGCGGCGCTGTGGATGCTGCTGCGCGCCGAATTCCTGGCGATCGCGCTGGTGCTGGTCTACGTGGGCGCGGTGATGGTGCTGTTCCTGTTCGTGGTCATGATGCTCGACATCAACCTGGAGCGCCTGCGCGAGGGCTTCTGGAGCTACCTGCCGCTCGGCGCCGCGGTCGGCCTTGTCATCGTCGTCGAGATGGCGCTGGTGCTGGGCGGGCGCACCTTCGGCCTGCAGGCGCATCCCGCGCCGCGCGACCCCGGTCCCGGGTACAGCAACACCAGGGCCCTGGGGCGCATCCTCTATACCGACTACGCCTATCCGTTCGAGCTCGCCGCGGTGGTGCTGCTGGTGGCGATCATCGTCGCCATCGCGCTCACGCTGAGGAAGCGCAAGGACACGAAGTACCAGGACCCCACCCAACAGGTGTCGGTGAAGCGCCGCGATCGCGTGCGCATGGTGTCGATGCCCTCGGAGAAGAAGGAATAGGCATACAGCAGTCAGGACCAGGAAAGGTCGGCTGCTCTCCGGGCGCCGATCCCAGGAAAAAAAGGACAAAGCTTGCTCTCGCTCTCGCATTTCCTGATTCTCGGCGCGGTGCTGTTTTCGATCAGCATCCTCGGGATCTTTCTCAATCGCAAGAACGTCATCATCCTGCTGATGGCGATCGAGCTGATGCTGCTCGCGGTGAACATGAATTTTATCGCTTTTTCGCATTACCTCGACGACATGGCGGGCCAGGTGTTCGTGTTCTTCATCCTCACGGTAGCCGCCGCG
>JBGPTG010000290.1:0-4709 GCA_041490545.1 Gammaproteobacteria bacterium | reverse complement strand
TTGAAGCGTAAGTACACGGTTGACGCCTACGAGGAGCACCGCGCGAACGTGGATGCGATCGTGGCGCTCCTTCCCAAGGACTTCAAGGCCGGCATGGAGAACTGGGGCGGCGACGTCTACGAACACATCGCCGACACCAACTTCGGCCTGCTCCTGCATGACATGATCCGTCAGCGTGCCTGCATCGTGTATGCCACGGATCTGGACGGCGACCGGCTCACCGACCTGATGGCCGACGCGCCCGACGTGCTGCGCGACTGGGGCCAGATCGTGCTCGACAAGGCCGGTGCCAAGGTCGACATGAAAAAGCTCTGGAAGGAGATGGGTTTCACGATGACCAACGGCAAGGACATGACGAGCGTCATGTACCGCGTCCACGGCGCGCCGATCTACGAACAGACGCTCGGCTCGGCCGATGCGATGCTGCTGCGCCTGCTCGACGGCGACGAGACCGTGGGCGGCGAGAAACAGCCCTACGACCCGCGCATCCACTTCGTGCTGATCAATGAAGCCTACAAGGCGGCCAACCCCGGAAACAAGTCGCTCGCCCAATGGCTCGACGCGCAGGTCGCCACCTTCGACAAGATCTATGGCGCCAAGCGTCCGCGCTACATCGATGGCTACAAGAAGCTCAAGGAAGCCATCCGTCCCTGGGGCGCGTGAACCCGCGACTGAGTACGCACCGGAGCACGCGCCGGCGCGCTGATGGGGATCGCCCACGGTGTCGCCGGTGACCGCTGCTTCGTGAGCCTCCGAACCCTTGCCGCCGTGATGGCCGTCCCGTCCACGCCCTGAGCGCGCGAACCTTGGGTGTTGTGCGCTCGGCCGCAAACTCCGCGCTTCGTCGATCAGCGCGCTGTCGAGGTGTGAACGATCCTGAAGGATAATGGCGCATGCCATCATTGCGGCCGTTCCCCGCCTCCGCTCCGGGCTTAGCCGCGCCCGTTTGGCCCATCTGAGAACTTCATGCCGCCTGTAGCCCGACACCCTGTGCGTCTCCTGATCGCCACGCCATTGCGTCCCGGACGCACCAAGGTCGGGCTGAACATGGGCACGGCTCTGGCCGAGCTCGGCCATAGTGTGGAATTCTTTGATTACGACGACCGGCCGCCGCTGATGCAGATCACGCCGCGGGTTCTCCGCGGCCAGGACTGGCCTGCGCGCCAGCGAGACTACGTCAACCGCCGCCTGCTCGATAGAGCGCGGGCGTTCCGGCCCGACGTATTCCTAGCGGTGAAGGCCTTGCAGATCCATCCCGAGACGGTCGGTGAGCTAGCCGCAATGGGTATCCGCACCGTCGGCTACTGGATCGACGATCCGATCCAGTCTGATCGCTCGCTCGCCCTTGCGCCTGCGTATCAGCATTACTTCACCAACGATGCCTCTTCCCTGGCGCGCTACCGCGATGCGGGTCTTGTACACGTGCATCATCTGCCGTCCTCGGCCGACACCCGGATGTTCCGGCCGCTGGCGAACGTCAGACCGTTCGCCGATGTCATATTTGTCGGTACGCGCACCGATCGCCGCGAGGAGATCCTCGGCCGGCTGCAGGACTTCGACATGCGCGTCTACGGTCCGGGGTGGCGGAAATCGTCGCTGCGCCGTTCCTGTGTTTACCCGGAGGCGTTCGGCAGCCTGACGAATCGCGTGTACAACAGCGCGCGCATCAATCTCAATATCCACGCCTGGTTCGGACACGGCAGCGCGATGAACTTGCGTCTCTTTGAGGTGCCTGCGGCGGGCGCGTTTCTGCTGACCGACTGGGTCGCCGAGATCGACGCGGCCTACGTCGACGGCGAGCATCTCGCCTGCTGGCGGGACCTCGGCGAGTTGCGGGAAAAGATTGCTTACTATCTAGCGCACGAAGCGGAACGCCGGCGCATCGCACGGCAGGGGCGTGAGCACTTCCTGCGGAATCACGCCTACACGACGCGGGTGGAAACGGTGCTTGCCATCGCGTTTGCCCAAACATGACCTCGGTTGCCGAATCCAGCCCTGATCGGGCGGGTATACTTGCCGCCTTCCTTGCCGTCGTGTGGCGAACGCCGCGACGGCCGATAACTGGACCGATACGAACCCGATGCTGATCCCCAATCCGTTGCGCGGGATGCGCTTTCCCGTCGAGGTCGCGTTGCTCGGGGGGGTGGCGTTTTTCCTGCCGCTGCTCGAAGCGCCCAAGAATATTCTCGCGGTTCTATATGTCGTCGCGTGGTTCGCGAATCGCGCACGCACGGGCGAATGGGGCAGACGCTGGGACCCATGGGACACGCTGCTCGCGCTGTGGCTCAGCTCGGGTTTCGTCGTCGCCACGTTTTCCGGCCTTCATTTTCAGGAATGGCGGGGCGCGCTCGACCTCGTTCGCTACGGCGCGATATTGTGGTGCATCAAGCGTGCCCGCTACGGTGAGCGGGAATTCCGCATCGTCGTCGCCCTGCTCATCGTCGCGACGGTCGTCGGACTAGGTCACGGCTATTGGGTACTCGCTACCGATCCCAAGGCGATCTACGTCGAGCTGAATTCGGTCGGCCACGTGAATCACAGCGCGATTTATCTCGCCATCATGGTCGGGGTGATGATGGTTCTCGTGGGGGCGTATTGGTCGCGCGCCTCGTGGCGTCTGCGTGCCGCGGCGCTGATCGTTCTCGCTTTCTTCTGTGCGGGGCTGCTGTGGATGGCAAGCCGTGGTGCGATCGGCGCCGAGTTTGCGCTGGTCGCACTGCTCGGTCTTGCCTGGTGGCCGCGTTCCCGCAAGGTGGCGACAACATTGGGCGTGCTCGTGATCGTCGCGGCCGCTGCGATCGGGGTTATGCGGCCGGACGTCATGCAGAAACAGGAAAGTAAAGTGGCCGCAGGCGATGTTCTCTCCGAGCGCGGCGAGATCTGGCATACCGCCGTTACGGCGTGGAAACAATACCCCATATTCGGGGTGGGCATGGATAACTACGGCGGGATCAATCTGGCGCGGCTGGAAGAGTGGCAGCGCGAGGCTGGCAAACTCTTCGATGCGAGGGAATATCGCCCCTACGGTCATGCTCACAGTCTTTATTTGACGACACTCGCGGAGCGGGGCGTCTACGGGTTCGGCGTGCTCATGGCCGTACTGTTCGCTGTAATCGTGAGTCTCGCACGCGGATATCCGGGCTGGGGTGGGACGGACGATGCCTGGGCGATGTGGGGCGGTGCTTTTTCGGCGTGGCTGATCACGATGACGGCAGGTCTGTTCAACACGACCCTGCACCACGAACACGGTATTCTAGCGGCGATCCTGGTGGGCTTCTGGCTTGACTACCGCGTGAATCGGGACCGCGGCTCGACTCCGACGCCTGCGACCGTCGTCCAGCCGCGATGAACCTGCGCGTCCCGACGGCGGTCGCTTCCTTGTCCGACTCTTGTGTGTCCGAACCCATCGCGTTCCTGCTCTGCGGCTGCGCCGGTCGTTGGTAGCGCACCCGAGGATACTCGACGGGCAGGACGTTCATTGTTATTGTCGCACCTGCCGGCACGATCCGTTCCTATCTGTTCGAGCGCAGGACGCCCCGTCGATCAACTTGTCCGGCAGACCCTGCCACCTCAAGTCTTTATCTGCTGGCGCAAAAAATCAGCCGCCTGCGCCGAGATCCCGGGCGCAAGGCAGTCGAATGTCGTGATCCCCTGCATCCTGCGCAGCCAGGTGAGCTGGCGCTTGGCGAGCTGGCGCGTGGCAAAGATTCCGCGGCTGCGCAGCTCGTCGCGATCGATTTCCCCCTCCAGAAACTGCCACGCCTGGCGATAGCCGACGCAACGCATCGAGGGAAGTCCCGGCTGAAGCGCGTAGTGCTTTCGCAGCGCGCGTAGTTCTTCCACCAGCCCGTGTTTCAGCATGAGGTCGAAGCGCACCTCGATGCGCCGATGCAGCGCGCCGCGATCGGAGGGAACGAGGGCAACCTCGAAAAGGCGGAAGGGAACGCCTGCAGAACTTCTTCGACCGAGCAGTTGCGACATCGGCTTTCGGCTGATCCGAAAGACCTCGATCGCTCGCTGGATGCGCTGCGCATCGGTGGGTTTCAGCCGGGCGGCGGTTTCCGGGTCGATGCTCGCCAGCTCCGCGTGGAGCGCCGGCCAGCCGCGCGCCGCCGCTTCGGCGTCGAGCTGCACGCGAACGTCCGCGTCGGATTCAGGCAGATCGGACAATCCATCGCGCAACGCCTTGAAGTAGAGCATGGTCCCGCCAACGAGGAGCGGGATGCGCCCGCGCGCGGCGATCTCGTTCATGAGGCGCAGCGCGCCAGCACGGAAACGGGCGGCCGAATAGGCCTCGGTCGGATCGATGATGTCGATGAGATGGTGCGGGACCGCGTCGCGCTCGGCGGGGGTCGGCTTCGCGGTGCCGACGTTCATGCCGCGGTAGACTTGTGCCGAATCGACGCTGACGATCTCGACTGGAAAGCGGCTCGCCAGCGTTGTCGCCAGCGCGCTCTTGCCGCTGGCCGTCGGGCCCATGAGCAGGATCGCGGCGGGATCAGCGGCCACGCAGGAACAGCTTGTCGAGATCTTGGAGACTCATCTGGTACCAGGTCGGCCTGCCGTGGTTGCACTGGCCGGCGCGTTCGGTCTCTTCCATTTCGCGGAGAAGCGCGTTCATTTCCGGAATCGTGAGCGTTCGATTCGCGCGCACCGCGCCGTGACAAGCCATCGTTCCGAGCAACTCGTCGCGCCGCTCGGTCAATACC
>JBGPTG010000289.1:0-4738 GCA_041490545.1 Gammaproteobacteria bacterium | reverse complement strand
TGGCGGCGGTTGTGTCAAAATCTGCCGGTCAACAGCAACGACTCCATACCAAGGCCCGCCACTGAACCGCCGCATGAATACGATCGCGATCGAGGAGCGGTTCAGCACCCCGATGTACCGGGAAGAGATCGCCCACCTCAACGCCGAGCGTGTCCCGAAACTGTAATTGGAGGAGCCTGGAGGCCCCATGACATCGCACGCAACTGCCAAGGACCTGCGCAGCTGGATCGCACAACTCGAAGCCGCGGGAGAGCTCATTCGCATCGACAAGCCCGTGGATCCGCTCACGCAAATGGGTTCGCTTCTCTATCAGAGCCGCGAGAAGGCGCTCCTCTTCGAGAAGCTCCCGCACGGCTGGCGCTCGCTCGGTCAGGCACCGGCAAACCTTCGACACGCCGCGCTCGCCTTCGGCACGCGCGAGGAAGAGCTGATTCCGCTGGTCGCCGAGCGCATGCTGAAGTTGATCGAGCCGGTGATGGTGAAGGACGCGCCGGTGAAGGAGCTGAAGTTCGGCAAAGGCGAGTTTGACCTGACGCAGCTCCCGGTGCACGTCGCGGGGCAGCGCGACGGCGGTCCGGTGATCGGCTCGGGACTGGTGGTCTCCAAGGATCCAGACACCGGCGCGCGCAATGTGAGCTTCCACCGGCTGCAGATCAAAGGACCGAACAAGTCGGGCATCCTGCTCTATCCGCGCCACACCTGGAAGAACTACCTCAAGTACCAGGCGAAGAACCAGCCGATGCCGGTGGCGATCTTCATCGGCCATCATCCGCTCTATTACGCCGCCGCCTCCACCACCGCGCCCTACGGCATCGACGAGTTCGGAGTCGCGGGGGCCTACATGGGCGAGCCGGCGCGGCTCGTCAAGTGTGAAACGGTGGATCTCGAAGTGCCGGCCGACGCGGAGATCGTCCTGGAAGGCCACATCCCGCCGCACATACGCGAGGAGGAAGGACCTTTCTCCGAGTTTCAGGACTATTACGTCACCGGCACCGGCAAGAATCCGATCGTCGAGTACCAATACATGACGCGGCGCAAGGACGCCATCTTCAAGAACCTGCAGAACGGCTCGGAAATGGAAGGCTGTGTCTTTCACAAGGTGCCGATGAGCGCGACCATCTACCGGCGGCTGAAGGACATCGGCGGCGGCCCGATTCTGCACAACGTGCTGGTGCTGCCCGGCATCTTCGGCGTCGTCATCCAGATGACGCAGCGTACTTATGGCGAGGCGAAGAACCTCCTGATGTCGGCGCTTTCCTCGGAGTACCAGCACCCCAAGATTGCGATCGCGGTCGATGCCGACGTCGACATCTTCAATCCGGCCGAGATCCTCTGGGCGATCAACACGCGCGTCAATCCAAGCGAGGACATCATCGTCATCCCTGGCACGCACAACCACGCCATGGACGCGAGCCTGCCCGAGCTCGGCGCGCCGGGCACGGGGCTGTGGCAGCGCCTCGGCTCCAAGGTCATGATCGACGCGACCATCCCGCCGCCCGCGGATGCCAAAGCGAGGGCCGGGTTCGAGCGCATCCGCCCGATCAACCCGAAGCTGCGGCTGGAGGATTTCGCCGCGCAGGGGTCGCTGCCCATCGTGCGCGCGCTCTCGCCGATATTCTTCGGCTCGAAGCTGCGGCGCTGAAGAGCATTGATCGATCAAGTCCCGGATTCAAAGGCCATGAGATAGAGAATTGTGCACCACGCGATCGATCATCGAGCCCCGGGAACCCTCCGCGTCTTGAGGAACTCCCCCAGCGTCTCTTCGCGAAAACCCGCGACCATTTCCGGGTTGGAGACGCTTTTCACGCGGCCGAGCTTTTCCAGGCAGAAGAAGCTCGCGCCGTAGCGGATGAGCGCGGCCCAGTCGAGTGAGCTCACCATGCGGCGCTCGTCCGCGCTGAGTCGCGCTGTTTCGAAAGCGGCTTCCGGGTCGCGCTTGAACGACTCGCGGTTCCCGGGTTTGGTGAGACCGTGGAGAAAACGGTTGAGGCGCAGGGATTTCGCGCTGGTTTGAAGATCGAAGAGGTGCGTGCCTTCGAGTTTCTCGACGCCCTTGAGTTGGGGATTCATCGCGCGGAACGCCTCTTCTTCGTCGCGGCCTTCGCCGCGGGCTCTTCGAACAGCGCCACCGCCATCGCGGTGGTCATCGGCAGGTAGTAGTTCTGGTGGATTTTCTTCGCGCGGGGCGAGAGCGCGCCGCGCATCGCGAGCCACATGATTTCTTCGGCGCCTTCGGTGCCGCCGAGTCTGATGTAGTCGGCGTGCCGCATCGCGGTGAGTTTCTTCGGGTCGCGCGCGATCAGATCGAGGAACTTCATGTCCCATTTCTCGTTGTTGAATCCGGCGCGCTTGCCGTTCATCTGGTGCGACAGGCCGCCGGTGCCGACGATGACCACTTTCAGGTCTTCAGGGTAGGAGAGCACGGCGCGGCGCACCGCCTGTCCGAGCTTCCAGCATCGCAGCGGCGTCGGCAGCGGGTGCTGCAGCACGTTGATCTCGATCGGCACGATTTTCCCCGGCCAGTCGGGCTCGGGCGGCCAGAACATGCTGAGCGGCGAATGGCAGCCGTGGTCGATGGGCAGGTCCTGCCAGACCGCGATGTCGAACTCGTCATTCACCAGCGACTCGGCCATGTGGCGCGAGAGCCCGGCGTGGCCCTTCAGCGGTGGCACCGGGCGCGGCCCCAGGCCTTCGTCGGCGATCGGGTATTCGGCGGAGACGCCCAGGGCGAAGGTCGGGTAGTGGTCGAAGAAAAACGTCGTGGCGTGGTCGTTGTAGAAGAATACGAGCACGTCAGGCCGCTTTGCGGCAAGCCACTTCTTCACCGGCTCGTAGCCGGCGAAGAGCGGCGCCCAGTCGGGGTCGTTCTGCTTCTTGCGGTCGTAGGCGCCGCCTATGGTGGGCACGTGCGAAGTGCCGATGCCGCCGATGATTCTGGCCATGGATGTCTCGCCGCGATTCTAGCGCTTCGCGGTGCCGAGCGCGACGATCGCGCCGATGACGATGAGTGCGCCGGCGATCTGCAGCGGCGCGAGGCTCTGCCCGAGGATCGCCCAGCCGAAGAAAAGCACCGCGCAGGGCTCGAAGTTGAGCACGGTCATGTCGCTGACGGCGCGCATGCGCGGCTGCAGCATGAAGAGGCCGGTGATCGCCGATCCGTAGAAAAGCGTGAGCAGCGTGAGGCCCAGCCATCCCGTGCTGTCGGCAGGCAGGGCGAACGCGCCGGTCGTGGCCGCGACGGCGATCGCCGCAACTCCGCAGCTCGCCATCGACAGCCCGCTGCGCAGCCGGCCGTCGACGCCGTGCATCCAGCGGGCATTGAGGAAGAGCACCGTGGCAAAGGCGAGCGACGAAGCGCAAGCGAAGGCGACCCCCGTGCCGATCTCTTCCCAGCGCGCCGCGAGCTTATCCAGACCGCCGACCGCATCGAGCGCGAGGGCGAGGCCGGCGAGCGCGACCAGCATCGGCAGAGCGGCGCGCGGCGAGGGGCGCTCGACGCCCGCCGCCCAGGTCATCAGCGCGAACACGATCGGATAGGTGTTGAAGGTGAGGAGAGCCAAGGCGACCGGCAGGCGCGCGACGGCGGAGTAGATGCAATAGCTCTGCACGGCGACCACCAGTCCGATCACGGCGGCGCGTGCCAGTCGGGGCGCGGGCAGCGCTAGCGGGATGCGAAAGGCGAGCAGCAATGCGAATACGGCGAGCGCCGTTCCGCAGGAGCGGAACACCACTGCGGTCACGACATTCGCCCCGTGGTCGAACGCGACGCGCGCGGCGATGTGGTTGCCGGCGAAGGTCGTCGCGATGACGAGCAGCAGGGCGACGCCCGCCCAGCGGGGAAGGGGGTTCAATCGCGGTACCCGGGATGCGCGCGCCCGCTCGCGAATCGCGCTACGCCAGCGCGACCGGAATCTTGAATTCCCGGATGCGCTTTTCCCACTCGGCCGGGCCGCTCTGGTGCACCGAGTCGCCACGGGCGTCCACGGCGACGGTCACCGGCATGTCCTTCACGTCGAATTCGTAGATCGCCTCCATGCCGAGGTCGGCAAAGGCGAGAACGCGCGAGCTGCGGATGGCTTTGGCGACGAGGAAAGCGGCGCCGCCGACCGCGATCAGCGAGGCGGCCTGGTGCTTGCGGATCGCCTCGATCGCCGCCGGCCCGCGCTCGCCTTTGCCGATCATGGCGGCGAGTCCTGTTTTTCCGAGCATCATGTCGGTGAACTTGTCCATGCGCGTCGCGGTGGTGGGGCCGGCGGGGCCGACGATTTCGCTCCTCACCGGATCGACCGGGCCGACGTAGTAGATGACGCGGTTGGTGAAAGCTACCGGCAGCTTCTCGCCTTTGGCGAGCATCTCCTCGATTCTCTTGTGCGCGGCGTCGCGCCCGGTCAGCATCTTCCCGGAGAGCAGCAGGGTCTCGCCTTGCTTCCAGTTCCGCACGTCCGCGCGCGTCAGCGTGTCGAGGTTGACGCGGCGGGACTGCGCGGAAGGGCTCCAGGTGATATTCGGCCAGTCCTCGAGGCTCGGCACCTCGAACTCGGCCGGGCCGGAACCGTCGAGCACGAAGTGAACGTGGCGCGTCGCGGCGCAGTTCGGGATCATCGCGATGGGCTTGTTGGCGGCGTGCGTCGGAAAGTATCGGATCTTCACGTCGAGCACGGTGGAAAGCCCGCCCAGCCCTTGCGCGCCGATGCCCAGGCGGTTGACCTTGTCGTAGAGCTCCAGACGCAGCTCCTCG
>JBGPTG010000288.1:0-4742 GCA_041490545.1 Gammaproteobacteria bacterium | reverse complement strand
CCTGTGCGAGTGGGGCGAGGATGTGAGCACCAACGCGATCGAAGTCTACGTGCACCGCCTCCGCAAGAAACTCGAGGCGGCAGGGGTAGAGATCATCACGGTGCGCGGGCTGGGATACAGCATTCAGAAGGCCGATTCAGAAACGGACGGCGTCGGCATAGCGCGCTGAAAATAAGGATACGGGGAGCCCCGATGCGTCAGCATCCTCTGGCTTGACCGTGCGATCCGATGAAGCTGGCGTTGTTCGCCGACATTCACAGTAACCTGGAAGCGATAGTGCCGTGGTGGTGCTCGGTAACCATGATGCGGCGACGATCGGTCGCCCGTCGATTTTCTGAGCCAGAACGCCCAAGCCGTGGTTTCCTGGACCCGGGCCCAGCTTGGTGAAAAGCAGCGCGCCTTTCTGGCAGCCCTCCCGCTGACTGTGAAGGATGACAATCAGGCGAGGCGCTCCGTTGCGGGGCGCACCTATTACAACATTGCAAATTGTCGCGAGGGGGACCCATGAACGATTTCGAAAGCAAGGGGCAGCGCTTCATCGCACTATGCATGCTCGGTATGCTGCTGTTCAATTATCCGATTCTTGCGCTTTTCAATGTATCTGGCACGGTATTCGGCGTGCCCGTGCTTTATGCCTACATTTTTGTGGCTTGGGTGTTACTGATCGTGCTGATGGCGTTCGTGGCCGAATCGGACGACTAGAACCGAACGACTAGAACCGAACGATCGAGAGAGCCGGCATGCTGCATGGGACGGTAATCATACTCACGTCGTTTGCCTACCTGGGCTTGCTGTTCGCGATCGCCTATTACGCAGACAAACGCGCTGACGCCGGCCGTTCGGTCATCGCGAGCCCGTACATCTACAGCCTGTCGCTTGCCGTCTATGCGACGGCCTGGACCTTTTACGGCAGCGTGGGTCGTGCGGCAAGCGACGGGGTCGGCTTCCTGCCGATCTACATCGGGCCTACATTGATGATCGCACTGTGGTGGGTCGTACTGCGCAAGATCCTGCGCATCTCGAAGCAGAACCGCATCACTTCGCTCGCCGACTTCATCGCTTCGCGCTACGGCAAGAGCGCGCTGCTCGGCGGGCTTGTGACCGTCATCGCCGTGGTCGGCATCCTTCCCTACATCTCGCTGCAGCTCAAGGCTGTGTCGAGCAGCTTCACGATTCTCGTGCAATATCCCGAGATCATCATGCCCACTCAGGTCGGGGCGGCGCCAATCCGTCAAGACACGGCGCTGTGGGTGGCCTTGATCCTCGCCACATTCACCATAGCCTTCGGCACGCGCCATCTCGACGCGGCCGAACACCATCAGGGCATGGTGGCCGCGATCGCGTTCGAATCGCTGGTAAAGCTGCTGGCGTTTCTCGCGGTGGGAACGTTCGTGACGTTTGGCATTTACGGTGGCTTCGGTGATGTGTTCGCGCGCGCGGCGGCCGAGCCGAAATTGCGTGCGATGCTGAATCCGCTCGAAGGTGTCGCAGGAAGCTATGCGAACTGGGTCTGGCTCACGATCCTCTCGATGATGGCGATCATGTTTCTGCCGCGCCAGTTCCAGATCGCTGTAATCGAAAACGTCGACGAGAAGCACCTCAACAAGGCAATCTGGCTGTTTCCGCTGTACATGGTCGCGATCAACGTCTTCGTGTTGCCGATCGCCTTCGGCGGTCTGCTGCGATTTCCGGACGGCGGCGTCGACGCCGATACCTTCGTCCTCACTCTGCCGATGGCGGAGAAGCAGGAGCTGCTTGCGCTCCTCGTTTTCATAGGAGGTCTGTCGGCTGCTACCGGGATGGTGATCGTTGAAACGATTGCGCTGTCAACGATGGTATGCAATGACCTGGTGATGCCGTTGCTGCTCAGGATGCGCTCGCTGAGGCTCAACGAACGCCGCGATCTCACCGGGCTGCTGCTCGGCATACGGCGCGGTGCAATCGTACTGATTCTTCTGCTCGGCTACCTGTACTTCAGACTGGCCGGTGAGGCCTATGCACTCGTTTCGACCGGCTTGATCTCGTTCGCCGCCGTGGCGCAGTTCGCGCCGGCGATGCTGGGGGGCATATTCTGGAAAGGCGGTACTCGTGCCGGGGCGTTGTGCGGTCTGCTCGCCGGCTTCGCAGTCTGGTTCTACACCCTGTTACTGCCGGCTCTGGCGCGTTCCGGATGGCTGCCGATCGGGCTGCTCGAGCACGGTCCGTTCGGCATTGAACTCCTCAAGCCGCTGCAGTTATTCGGACTCTCGGGACTCGACCAGATCAATCACGCGATGATCTGGAGCATGATCGCGAACATCGGCACTTACGTCGGTGTGTCGCTGTCGGTTTCGCCGAGCGCGGACGAACACCGGCAGGCGAGCTTGTTCGTCGATGTATTCAGGCAGATCGGCGAATCGGGCGGCGCACGCTTCTGGCGCGGCACGGCGTCTGTGCCCGACCTTTATGGCCTGCTGGCGCGGTTTCTCGGCAGCGCTGCGGCGGACACCGCGTTCGGCGAGTACGCGGGCGCAAAGGGGCTGCGCTGGCCCGACGATCGTCTGGTCGCAGACGCGGGACTGGTGCACCATGTCGAAGTCCAGCTTGCCGGCGCGATCGGCGCCGCCTCGGCGCGCATCATGATGGCCTCGGTGGTGAAGGAGGAAGCGCTCACCATCGACGAGGTCCGCGAGATTCTCGACGAGGCTTCACAGGTGGTGGTCTACAGCCACAGGCTCGAGCAGAAGTCGCGCGAGCTGGAGGCGGCGACGGCCGACCTGCGCGAGGCCAACGAGCGTCTGAAGGAACTCGACCGGCTGAAGGACGACTTTGTCTCGACGGTGACGCACGAGTTGCGTACACCCCTCACCTCGATCCGCGCTTTCACCGAAATTTTGCTCGAACACCCCGACGTGGAGATAGGGCAGCGCAAGAGATTCCTCGGCATTATTACGAAGGAGACTGAGCGATTGACACGGCTCATCAATCAGGTCCTCGACCTGGCCAAGATCGAGTCGGGCAAGGCCGAATGGATCGAGTCGCCGATCGACCTCAAGGAGGTCATCTCCGACACGCTTGCCGCAATGGGTCAGCTCTTCAGGGAGAACAGGATTACGCTCGAGGCGCGACTGCCTGAGAGGGTTTCCCCGGTATACGCCGACCTCGACCGCATGATCCAGGTCATGCTCAACCTATTGTCGAACGCGGTGAAGTTCTGCGACAGAGCGAACGGCCGGATCGGGGTTGCGCTGGTTGAGCGGGATGGCTGCCTGCAGGTCGATGTGCGGGACAACGGGCGGGGTATCAGCCTGGAGGACCAGGCCGCGGTCTTCAACAAGTTCCGCCAGGTCGGCGATACGCTCACCGACAAGCCGCAAGGCAGCGGCCTCGGCCTGCATATCAGCCGTCAGATCGTCGAGCATTTCGGGGGACGAATGTGGGTGGAAAGCGATCTCGGGAGCGGCGCGTGCTTTTCGTTTGCCTTGCCAGCCGGCGCCGCAGCGGACGAGCGCGTCGCGTGAGTCCTGGCGGCTCGGAGACTGACGTGAGAAAAACAATTCTAATTGCCGACGACGAGCCGAACATTATTGCGGCGATTGAGTTCCTGCTGCAGCAGGACGGACACGAAGTACTCACTGCGCAAAATGGCGAACAGGCGCTCCGGCTGGTCGAGGCCCGAATCCCGGACCTCGTCCTGCTCGACGTGATGATGCCGCTCAAGAGCGGCTATGAAGTTTGCAAGCACATACGCGAGCGCGCTGACTGGCGGCACATCAAGATTGTCATGCTTTCCGCCAAGGGGCGTGAGGCGGAGGTGAGCAAGGGCGTGTCGATGGGTGCCGATCTGTACGTCACGAAACCGTTCTCGACGCGCGAGCTAATGGCAAATATCAAAGGACTGCTTGATCGGAGCTCTCCGCCGGGACCTACGTGAAGGCGAGGGGCAGGGGTAAGTCCAGAACTCGGTAACCAGGGCCCGTGCTTTAAGCGCCTGCTGTTGCGGTGCAACATCCAGCGTCAGTGAAAATGACGCCTATGTAAGTTTCACGTAAGCCTGGACTGCGACATTAACGGCACAAAGCTAGAACAGACGCCAAGTGTACGCGGCGGGAATCTCGGAGTTGCCGCAGCTGCATTCACTTGACACATCCGTTTGATAATTTTCGCGGATCGTCGTCCAAAGGGGGGACCGATGCAGCTCACAGAAAAGCACAAAGAATACTGGCGCAAGAACCTCGTCATCACGGGGATACTGCTCTCCGTCTGGTTCGTCGTCACTTTCGTCGAGATATGGTTCGCACGCGAACTGAACAGCGGCATGACGATCCTCGGCTTTCCCCTGGGGTTCTACATGTCGGCGCAGGGCTCGCTCATCATCTACGTGGTGCTCATTGGCATTTACGCGCTGCTGATGCGGAAGCTCGACCTGGAATACAACGTGGATGAGGGAGATCTCCAATGAGCACCCAAGCCGTCTCGCAGTCGGCGTTCTTCCGCCAGCTCAGGAAGAACTACACCTTCTATACCGGCGGCTTCATCCTGTTCCTCCTCGCGCTCGCGGTTGCCGAGCAGTTGGGGATGTCGCGGGCCTGGATCGGCTACTGGTTCCTGTTTGCGACCATCGGACTGTATGCCGGTATCGGCTGGATGTCCCGCACCATGGACGTCGCGGAATATTACGTCGCGGGACGCCGGGTGCCGGCATTTTTCAATGGCATGGCGACGGGCGCCGACTGGATGAGCGCGGCGTCCTTCATCGGCAT
>JBGPTG010000287.1:0-4748 GCA_041490545.1 Gammaproteobacteria bacterium | reverse complement strand
GCTGGGCTACGGCGGCGGATTCTTCGATCGCACGCTCGCCGCGCCCGGCAAGCGGCCGCGGATCATCGGCGTGGCCTACGAGCGCGCCTACCTTCGCACCATCCATCCGCAGCCCCACGACATTCCCGTGGATTTCGTCGTGACCGAACGCGGCGTGTACCGCCGCGAACCCGCAGGACTCAAGTTCCTCGACAATCCCCAGGCGTTTTCCTCGCCGCCGTGCTACGCGGGCGAGATCGCGTCGGATTATTTCGGCGAGGAGCGGAAGGACTAGCTGGAACATGGGTTTCATAGGACCAGTGAGGGTTGTCGTGAAATTGTTGGGAGCTAACCCTGCGTGAGCAGCGCCTCCAACATCTCTCGCGGCGTCAGTGCTTGCGGCAACTTGGATTTCGCGGCGCGCATTTCCGCAAGCAGGCGCTTGTCGCCCGTCACAAAATGTGTTGCAGCGGCAGAAACGGCGGCGGCGACAATGGCCGTATCCTTGGCGTTAATGCCGGCGATGGGTTTGCGCGGGCAGGGCACTATGCGAATACCGCTTGCGATTACAAATTGTTCCCACAGCGGCTGCGCTTGCGGCAGTTTGCGCGCGAGGTTTTTTTCGACTTCTTGAACACAGCAGCGGCCCGTTATCAGCGTGGCGGCACGACTGCTGGCGAGCCAATCCACCAGCACCACGGGCGCCGAGTGCGCCGAGCCGATCAAGGTGGAAATGAGAACGTTGCTGTCGAGAAAAACCGTGATCACAAATCGTGCAGCAGCTCTTCGGCGCTCACGCCGTGTTGTTTCATGAGCTTGCGCATCTGCTTGCGCAGAGCGTCGAGATCCATGCGCTGGGGAGTCAAGACGATGGCATTGGCAATCTTAACCGCGCGCAGCGCGTCGCCGGTTTCGAGATGCAGGGCGTCGCGCAGCGATTTGGGCAGCGTTAGTTGCCCGCGCTCACGCAGTTCGATTTCGGATGTGCCCAGGTCAGTTGTTTCCATCGTCCGTAGTCAGAATTCGCATTATCTGAAATCGTACCCGAGCCAGCGACAAGCCGTCAAGCGCGGAGAATGAAGCGCTCCTAGCCGAGGAACAGGCGATACGCCGGGTTGCGCGTCTCCTCGACCCAGGGATAGCCGAGCGCGTCGAGGAACTTGCGGAACTCGCGCATGTCGCCGCGCGGCACCTGCATGCCGACGAGCACGCGCCCGTAGTCGCTGCCCTGGTTGCGGTAGTGGAACATGCTGATGTTCCAGTCGGTGCGCATGTTCGACAGGAACTTCATCAGCGCTCCGGGACGCTCTGGAAACTCAAAGCGGCAAAGCAGCTCGTCCGGCGCGCCGCCCGCGGTCTTGCGAATTCCGGCGGGCGCGTGTCCCCCGACCATGTGGCGCACGTGCAGCTTGGCCATCTCGTCGTCCGAGAGGTCGAGCGTCTTCAGTCCCTCGCGCGCGAGGATCTTGACGATGCGGGCGGTCTCGTCGCGGTTGTGCACTTCGACCCCGACGAACACGTGCGCTTCCTTCGGATCGGCGATGCGGTAGTTGAATTCGGTGATGTTGCGCGCGCCGAGCGTAGCGCAGAACTTCTTGAAGCTGCCCGGGCGTTCGGGAATAGTGACGGCGAGGATCGCCTCGCGCTGCTCGCCGACCTCGGCGCGCTCGGCGACAAAGCGCAGCCGGTCGAAGTTGGTGTTCGCGCCCGAGGCGACGGCCACCAGTCTTTTCCCGCGCACCCCGGTGCGCTCTACATAGGCCTTCGCCCCCGCAATGGCAAGCGCCCCGGCGGGCTCCAGGATGGTGCGCGTGTCCTCGAACACGTCCTTGATCGCCGCGCAGATCTGGTCGGTGTCGACGAGGATCATCCCGTCGAGCAGCTCCCGGCAGATCCGAAACGTCTCTTCGCCCACGTGCTTCACCGCGACGCCATCGGCGAAGAGCCCGACGTGATCAAGCGCGACGCGCCGCCCCGCCTTCAGCGAGCGCGCCATGGCGTCGGCGTCGTGCGGCTCGACTCCAATCACCTTGACCGAAGGGCGCAGCCGCTTGATGTAGGAGGCGATTCCCGAGATGAGCCCGCCGCCGCCGACGGGAACGAATACCGCGTGCAGAGGCTGTGTCGTCTGGCGCAGGATCTCCATCCCGATCGTGCCCTGGCCGGCGATCACGTCGGGATCGTCGTAGGGATGCACGAAGGCGAGCTTGCGCGAGCGCCCGATGCGCCTTGCTTCCGCATAGGCCTCATCGTAGGTATCGCCGTGCAGATGCAATTCCGCGCCGCGCGCTTTGACGGCGTCCACTTTGATCTTGGGCGTGGTCGCCGGCATGACGATCACCGCTTTGCAGCCGAGTTTCTGCGCGGCAAGCGCTACCCCCTGCGCATGATTGCCGGCGGAGGACGCGATCACTCCGCGCGCGAGCGCCGCGGCGGGCAGGTTCGCCATCTTGTTGTACGCGCCGCGGCATTTGAAGGAAAACACCGGCTGCATGTCCTCGCGCTTGAGCAGCACGCGGTTGTTGAGGCGAGCCGAGAGATTCGGCGCGACTTCCAGAGGCGTCTCGATCGCGACGTCGTATACGCGTGCTTTGAGAATGCGCTCGAGGTAATCGATTTTCATGTTTTCGAGGACCCCCTAAATGGGGGCCGTCTATTTTCCCGTTTCGGAGCAGCCGCTACTCTACACGAGGCGGGGATTTCCTTCCATGAAACCTGCGGGTAGAATGAAAATCCTGGAGGAGCGGATGCCGAAACGCCCCAAGAAGGAAAAGGCATTTTGGGAACGCGGCTACCTGTCCCACGGCTATTGGCGCGGCAACGAGCGACTGGGGACGGTGAAACTCGGCCCCAAGGACGACTGGGACGGCGTGTACCGCTGGCAGGCGGGGGATCGTTCAGGGGAAGCGTCGACGCTTGAAGAAGCCAAACGCGCCGTCGAGCAGATCGTTATCCTAGGTTCGAGCCAACCGGGACTGTTCGATAGAAGCTAACCAGCGGTCAACTTCGCATACTCCAGCGCGAGCCATTTCATGCCCTGCCTGCCGAAGTTGATCTGCAGGCGCGCGTCGGTACCCGACCCTTCCGCGTTGACGATCACGCCCTGTCCGAATTTCGGGTGCAGGACCGACTGGCCGATGCGAAAGCCGTGGCCGGGCCTGGTCTCTTTCTGGAGCCTCGCGGGTTCCGGCCAGGCGACGTCGTCGAACCGCTCGCGCGCGGGCGCGGAGTTGAGGCGCTTCAGGACTTCCGGCGGAATTTCGTCGAGGAACCTGGAGGGGACGTTGTAGCGCGTCTGGCCGTGGAGCAGCCGCGTCTGCGCGTACGAAAGGTAGAGCCGCGCTCGCGCGCGCGTGATCGCGACATACATGAGTCGCCGCTCTTCCTCGAGTCCGTCGTCTTCGTGCACGCTCTGCTCGTGGGGGAAGAGGCCCTCCTCCAGGCCGGTGATGAAGACCGATGCGAATTCCAGCCCCTTGGCCGAATGCACCGTCATCAGCTGCAGCGCGTCGGCGCCTTCCCCCGCCTGGGTCACGCCGGATTCGAGCGCGGCGTGAGCCAGAAATGCCTGCAGGTCGTGCTCGTCCTCCTCGCCGACGAAAGCCGTCGCGGCATTGACCAGCTCGCCGAGGTTCTCGACGCGGTCGGCGCCGTCCTTTTCGTTCCGGTAGTGCGCCACCAGCCCGCTTTTCGCGAGCATGACCTCCACCGCCTCGGGCAGGGGCAATCCGCGCGTTTCCTCCTGCAGCGATTCGATGATGCGCACGAACGCCGCGATCGCCATGCCCGCCTTGCCGGAGAGCCCGGCGGCGGCCTTATACAAGCTCACCGCGCCAGCCTTGGCCGCGTCCTGAAGCTGCTCCAGGGAGCGGGCGCCGATGCCGCGCGCCGGAAAATTCACCACCCGGAGGAAGGCGCCGTCGTCGTCCGGGTTGGCGCCGAGCCGCAAATAGGCGAGCGCGTGCTTGATCTCCGTGCGCTCGAAAAAGCGCAGACCCCCGTAGACGCGGTAGGCGAGGCCTTCCGAGAACAGCGCGTGCTCGATCACCCGCGATTGCGCGTTGGACCGGTACAGGATGCCGATATCGGCAAGGCGCAGCCCGTCGCGGTGCAGCGTGCGGATCTCCTCGGTGAGCCAGCGCGCTTCGTAGCCGTCGCTCTGCGCTTCGTAGACGCGCACCGGTTCGCCGTGCCCGGCGGCGGTCCAGAGATTCTTGCCCAGGCGCTTCTTGTTGTGGCCGATGAGCGCGTTGGCCGCAGCGAGGATTTGCCCGTGCGAACGGTAGTTCTGCTCGAGGCGGATGACGTTCTCGACGCGGAAGTCGCGTTCGAACTCGGCCATGTTGCCGACGTTGGCGCCGCGAAAGCGGTAGATGCTCTGGTCGTCGTCGCCGACAGCGAACATGACCGTTTTCGGACCCGCGAGCAGCTTCAGCCAGCGGTACTGCAGGCGGTTGGTGTCCTGGAATTCGTCGACGAGGACGTAGCGGAAGCGATTGCGGTAGTGCTCGCGCAGCACTTCGTTCCGCGACAGCAGCTCATAGGTCCGCAGCAGCAGCTCCGCGAAGTCCACCGCGCCCTCGCGCTGGCACTGCTCGTCGTACGCTGCGTAGATGTCGGCGCAGCGCCGCGTGAACTCGTCGGCGACCTCCAGATCCTTCGCGCGCCTTCCCTCGTCCTTGGCTGCGTTGATGAAATACTGGATCTCGCGCGGCGCAAACCGCTCCTCGTCGGCGTTGAGCGACTTCAGCACGCGCTTCACCGCCGCG
>JBGPTG010000286.1:0-4775 GCA_041490545.1 Gammaproteobacteria bacterium | reverse complement strand
CCGCTGATCCGAAAGACCTCGATCGCTCGCTGAATGCGCTGCGCATCGCTGGGTTTCAGCCGGGCGGCGGTTTCCGGGTCGACGCTCGCCAGTTCCGCGTGGAGCGCCGGCCAGCCGCGCGCCGCCGCTTCCGCGTCGAGTTGCACGCGAACGCCCGCGTCGGATTCAGGCAGATCGGACAATCCCTCGCGCAGCGCCTTGAAGTAGAGCATGGTCCCGCCGACGAGAAGCGGGATGCGTCCGCGCGCGGCGATCTCATTCATGAGGCGCAGCGCGTCAGCACGGAAACGGGCGGCCGAATAGGCCTCGGTCGGGTCGATGATGTCGATGAGATGGTGCGGGACCGCGTCGCGCTCGGCGGGGGTCGGCTTCGCCGTGCCGATGTTCATGCTGCGATAGACCTGTGCCGAATCGACGCTGACCATCTCTACGGGAAAGCGGCTCGCCAGCTTTGTCGCCAGCGTGCTCTTGCCGCTGGCCGTCGGGCCCATGAGCAGGATCGCGGCGGGATCAGCGGCCACGCAGGAACAGCTTGTCGAGATCCTGGAGACTCATCTGGTACCAGGTCGGCCTGCCGTGGTTGCATTGGCCGGCGCGTTCGGTCTCTTCCATTTCGCGGAGAAGCGCGTTCATTTCCGGAATCGTGAGCGTTCGATTCGCGCGCACCGCGCCGTGACAAGCCATCGTTCCGAGCAACTCGTCGCGCCGCTCGGTCAATACCCGGCTCGCCCCGTATTCACGCACGTCGCGAAGCAAGGCGCGCGCCAGCTCGGCCGGGTCGGCGTCTGCGAGCATCGCCGGAACCGCGCGAACTGCCAGAGCGAATGGGGAAATCGCCGCGACATCGAAGCCGAGCAGGTTGAGGGTCTCTCCGTGTTCCTCGACCGCAGCTACGTCGATCCGGTCGGCGTGAAATGTCGACGGAATGAGCAACTTCTGGGTGTTCATGGTCCGCGCGTCAAGCGCCGATTTCAGTTTTTCGTAAAGGATGCGCTCGTGCGCGGCGTGCATATCGACAAGGACGAGTCCCTGGGCATTCTGGGCCACGATATAGATGCCGTGGAGCTGTCCGATGGCGTATCCGAGCGGCAGGGCCTGGAGCGGGTGTGCGGCGCCAGCTGCGATCGTGGCAGTTGCGGGTCCCGGAAAGCGACGGGCGAACCCTGCCGTGTAGCCCGCCGCGGGCTGGGCAAGGCTCAGAGCCGCCTGGCCGGCGGACCCTTGTGGGGACGGTCCGTACGCGATCGGCGTCGCCACGGATGCAGGCGCTTCGCCAGGAGCAGCGGCCAGGCTCTTCGCGACCGCGTGAAAAACGAACTGATGCACGGCCCGCGCGTCACGGAAGCGGATTTCGGTCTTTGCCGGGTGCACGTTGACGTCCACGCCGCGCGGATCGATTTCCAGGAACAGGACGTAGGCCGGGTGACGGTCGCCGTGCAAGACGTCGCGGTAGGCTTCACGCAACGCGTGGGAGAGCAGCTTGTCGCGGACGAACCTGCCGTTCACGTAGGTGAACTGGTCGTCGCGCGAAGACCGCGAGTAGGACGGCGACCCGGCAAATCCGTAAACCTTCAGGGGACCGCCGCTCGCGTCCAGGCCGCGCATGGACTGCGCGAATTCACCACCCAGCGCAGATTCCACGCGCTGTGCGAAGCTCGCGGGGGCCATCCGCGCGACGATTCTGCCGTTGTGCCTGAGCGTGAACGTGACTTCCGGGCGCGACAGGGCCGCCCGGGTGACGACGTCTCCGCAATGCGCAAATTCGGTTGCATCGCTCTTCAGGAACTTCCTCCGCGCCGGAGTGTTGTGATAAAGATCGCTGACTTCTACGGTAGTGCCGACCGGATGCGCCGCGGGCTCGACGGAAGCGATCCGGTCGTCCTCGGCGACCGCAGAATAGGCCCTGTCCTCGCCGGCTGCCCTGCTGGACACAGTCACCCGCGAAACCGACGCTATGCTCGCAAGCGCTTCGCCGCGAAACCCGAGCGAGCGGACCTGCTCCAGGTCCTCGAGCGAAGCGATCTTGCTGGTGGCGTGCCGGGCAAACGCCAGCGGCAAATCGTCCTTGCCGATGCCTGCGCCGTTGTCCACGACGCGAATCTGCCTGATCCCGCCTTCCTCCAGCGCGATGTGGATGTCGGTGGCGCCGGCGTCGAGACTGTTTTCCACCAATTCCTTGACCACCGAGGCGGGCCGCTCGACCACTTCGCCCGCCGCGATCTGGCTGATGAGGGTGTCGGACAGCAGGCGTATGGCGGGCACGGTGGCGATGCTTCCGAAGGACCGATTGAAAGCTCTTGTTCCGGGGGCGGTGCGAGGGCCAATTATATGTGACACGGTAGAATGCGGCCGTGGAACTTTTGCTCTCGGCCTGGGATCTGCTCGTGCATCTCGACCGCCATCTCGCGGTCCTGCTGCAGGAATACGGGCCCTGGGTTTACCTGCTGCTTTTTACGATCATATTCTGCGAAACGGGACTGGTGGTCGTGCCCTTCCTTCCCGGAGACTCGCTGCTGTTCATCGCCGGGGCGCTGGCGGCCGCCGGCGGCATCGATGTGCACGTTCTCGCCTTGCTGCTCGTCATCGCAGCGGTTCTCGGCAACACCGTCAATTATTCGATCGGACACCTTCTCGGGCCGAAAGTCTTCCAGTGGGAGAACTCGAGATTGTTCAACCGAAAAGCCTTAGCGCGCGCACACGCGTTCTACGAGAAACACGGCGGCAAGACCATCATCATCACCCGCTTCGTGCCGATCCTCAGGACCTTCGCGCCGTTTGTGGCCGGCGTTGCACGAATGACGTACTTGAGATTTTCCGCCTACAACGTCGCGGGAGCTCTGGCCTGGGTGCTGTCGCTCCTCTACGCGGGCTACTGGTTCGGCAACGTCGAGTTCGTCAGGCAGAATCTCACCGCGGTCATCTTCGGCATCATCGGTTCGTCGCTGCTGCCGCTCGCCTTCGAATATCTGCGGCACCGGTTGCGCAGGGCCAGAGCCTGAATCGCCGCGGGAACTGTCTATCGGGCTTCGAGGGCGGCCAAGGTGGAGCGGGAGAGTGGCGGGTTTTTCGCGGCGTACGCCCGGATACCACGCAGGATCGCCCGCGCGATTTTCTCCTGGTAGGCTTCGTCGTTCAGGCGCCGCTCTTCTTCCGGATTGCTGATGAAGGCCGTCTCGATCAGGATCGAAGGTATGTCGGGCGCTTTGAGAACCGCAAATCCAGCCTGCTCCACCCGCCCCCGGTGCAGGAAATTGACCCCGCCCAGCTGGCCCAGCACGGATTGGGCGAGCTTGAGGCTGTCGCTGATTTGCTGCGTAAGGTTCAAGTCGGCCAGCGTCATCTTCAAGTAAGGGTCCTTGAGCGCTGCCAGGTTGACTCCGCCGATCATGTCCGCATTGTTTTCGTGCTGGGCCAGGATCTTCGCGGTGGTGCTCGTCGCGCCACGTTCGGACAACGCAAACACCGATGAGCCGCGCACGTGCGGTTTGCCGAACGCGTCGGCGTGAATCGACACGAAGAGATCGGCTTTCACGCTTCGTGCCTTTTCGACGCGCATAACCAGGGGAACCAGGTAGTCGCCGTCGCGGGTGAGGAGCGAGCGCATCCCGGGTTCGGCATCGACCAGGGTCTTCAGTTTGCGCGCAATCGTCAGGGTCACGTTCTTTTCATACGTGCCGCGCCGACCCTTGGCTCCCGGATCCTCCCCGCCGTGGCCCGCATCGATCGCGATGGTCACGAGGCGGCTGACGCCCGGGCCGGGCCGCTCTTTGCCGGGTCTTGCGGTCTGGCCGGGTTCGGCCTTCTCAGTTCCAGACGCCGGGCGATCGCCGGCCTTTCCGGCAGCTTCGTCCGGATTGAGGCCAGGTTTCTGCAGCAGGGCCATGAGCGGATCGACCGGTTCGAGCGGATAGATGTCCAGCACCAGCCGGTGACCATAATCGCCGATCGGCGCGAGCAGAAACACCTGGGGCTTGATCTCGGCTTTCAAGTCGATCGCAACGCGCACCACCCCGGGCTTGAACCTTCCCACGCGCAGATTGGCGATATAAGGGTCGTTGGGGAGCACCTTGCCGGCGAAGCCCTCCTGTACGCTCGACGGATCCACGTCCTCGAGGTCGAGCACGAGACGTTCCGGATTCTTCAGCAGCAGGAGGCTGTGCTTCAGAGCCTGGTTCGACTCCAGGGTCACGCGGGTATAGTCCTGGGCTGGCCAGACCCGTACCGCCCGCATCTGGTCGCCCGACCAAGCCGCGGACAAGAGAAGCTGCGAAAAGACGAGCGCAGCCCAGGACACGTGCCATTGCCGGCGCGGCGTCTGCCGCGCGGTCAATCTTCCCGCAGCCGACCTAGACACCGCACCCCCGTGTCGGTGACCGCGGCGATCTTGGCGGTGCGGGCCGTTCCACTGTAGCTGAGCACGATATCGAGGTCGGGCGGCGGCAATTGCTCGCCGGCCCGCTCCGGCCATTCGACCAGGCAGACACTATTGCCGCGAAAGTGCTCGGCCACACCCGCATCTCGTAACTCTCCAGGATCATTGAATCTATAAAAATCAAAGTGGTATAAGTCTAATCTAGAAACGACGTAAGGTTCAACCAGGGAGTAGCTGGGGCTGCGCACGCCGCTTTGGACGCCCAACGCGCGAAGCAGGCCTCGCGCCAGGGTCGTCTTGCCGCTGCCGAGGTCTCCGCGCAGATAAATCCGCATCCCGGGATTCAGGCAGGGCGCCAGTTTCGCCCCGAGTCGCTCGGTAGCCGCTGCATCCTCCAGTTCGG
>JBGPTG010000285.1:0-4796 GCA_041490545.1 Gammaproteobacteria bacterium | reverse complement strand
GCCGGCGCTGCATCGGAGCGGCGAGCTGAAGTCACCTCAGGAGATCGCGAGGACGGTGCTGCTGCACTACGATGACGCCGACCGACGCTTTCCCTATCTGAGCTGGGACGTGTGGCTGGATCTGGTGCACGCGCAGGATGTCAAGCCCGCGGGCACGCTGCGCTTTTCGCACTACGACCAATTGATCCAGGCCGCCTTGGAAGGCCAGGGGCTCGCGCTCGGACGCAGCCCGCTGGTCGCCCGCTGGCTGAAGGACGGCAAGCTCGTCCTGCCGTTCGGGAAACGCTACATGTCCTCGCCCGCGGATTCGCGCGCGTACTTCATCATGACCGCGCAAGGTTCGGCTTCGCGGCCGGAGACCACCGCTTTCTCCGGCTGGCTGAAGGACCAGGCCCGCGCTGCGGCAGATTGACGCCATGAGTCCCGCAATCCGCTACCGGATCGTCCCCGCGCGCCCCGAAGCGCATCTCTTTCGCGTGAGCTGCAGCGTTGCCGATCCCGATCCGGACGGCCAGCGCTTCGCCCTGCCGGCGTGGATCCCAGGCAGCTACATGATCCGGGAATTCGCACGCCATGTTGTCTCGATCCGCGCCGAGAGCCGCGGACGGCCCGTTGAACTGGAGAAACTCGACAAGAACACCTGGCGCGCGGCGCCTGTTGCAGGAGCGCTCACGGTGGTCTCCGAAGTCTACGCGTGGGACCTCTCGGTGCGCGGCGCGCATCTCGATGCGAGGTGCGGTTTCTTCAACGGAGCGTGCATGTTCCTGCGCGTGCTCGGGCAGGAGGGCGAGCGCTGCGAACTCGAAATCCTGCGACCCAAGGGACCGCGTTACCGGAATTGGCGCGTCGCGACCGCGATGTCGAGAAAAGGCGCCAAGTCCTATGGTTTCGGCGGCTACGTCGCGCAAGACTACGATGAGCTGATCGATCACCCCGTGGAGATGGGCGATTTCACGCTGGCTCGCTTCCGTGCTCGCGGCGTGCCGCACGACATCGTGATTGCCGGCCGGCATCGGGCTGACCTGGCGAGACTTCGCCGCGACCTGAAGCGTGTCTGCGAACACCACATCCGCTTCTTCGGCGAACCCGCGCCGATGCGGCGCTACGTGTTCCTCGTCACGGTGCTCGGCGCGGGATACGGGGGGCTCGAGCATCGAGCCTCGACGGCGCTGCTGTGTTCGCGGGACGATCTGCCGCGCAAAGGCGACGATCGCGTGGGCGAGCGCTACCGCAAGTTCCTCGGCCTGGCGAGTCACGAGTACTTCCACACCTGGAACGTCAAGCGCATCAAGCCCGCGGCGTTCACGCCCTACGATCTGGACCGCGAGAACTATACGAAGCTGCTGTGGGCCTTCGAGGGCATCACCTCCTATTACGATGACCTCGCGCTCGCTCGCTGCGGGCTGATCGCGAAGGAAGAGTACCTCGATCTGCTCGGCCGCAGCATCACCTCGCACCTGCGCACGCCGGGACGCGCGAGGCAGACGGCCGAGGAGGCGAGCTTCGACGCCTGGATCAAATACTATCGTCCGGACGAGAATTCGCCCAACACTGCGGTCAGCTACTACGTCAAGGGGAGCCTGATCGCGCTGTGCCTGGATCTGCTCATTCGCGGCCGCACCAAAGGGCGCAAGTCGCTGGATGACCTGATGCGCTTGCTGTGGAAGCGCCACGGCCGGACCGGTACGGGGGTCGGCGAGGACGGCATCGAGCGGGCGGCGGAGGAATACGCGGGGTTCGGGCTGAAGCGCACGCTCGACGAGTGGCTGCGCTCGACTCGGGAACTGCCGTTGCGCGCCTTGCTCGCGTCGCACGGAATAAAGATGGAACTGCGCCCGGCCGAATCGTCCGCCGACATGGGCGGGAAGCCCGCCACGACCCGATCCGGCGCCGGGCTGGCGATGCTCGGGGTCCGCATCCGCCCGGAGCACGCCGACGCCGCGATCACCCAGGTGCTGGAAGGCGGCGCCGCGCAGGCAGCGGGGATGTCCGCGGGCGACGTCGTGGTCGCGGTCGACGCACTGCGGCCCGGCGAGGCGGGGCTGGAAGCGTCGCTCGCGAAGCGCCGCCCCGGCGAGCGCATCGCGATTCATGCATTCCGCCGCGACGAACTTCTGACTTTCGAAGTCAGGCTCAAGCGTCCCGGCGCCGACACCTGCGTGCTCACCCCGCTGTCCGCAAATCGGCAGCTGCGGGAGCAATGGCTGGGGCGGTCCCGTGGCTGACACTGCAATCATTCTCATCCGGCACGGCGAGACGCACTGGAACCGGGAAGGGCGCATCCAGGGGTCCGAGGCGGACAGTGGCTTGACCCCGTTGGGGTGCGAGCAGGCGCGCTGCCTCGCCGATCGTTTGGTTGACGAGGGCATTCGCGTGGTCTACTCGAGCGACCTCGGCCGCACGCGCGCAACCGCCGCTCCCATCGGCACGGCGACTGGCCTTGCCGTCGTCCACGACAAGGCGCTGCGCGAGCGCGCCTACGGCGAGTTCGAAGGCCGCACCTTTGCCGAGATCGAAAGCGGTTTTCCGGCGGAGTACGCAAGGCTGCGCAGCCGCGATCCGCATTACGCGCCGCCGGGCGGCGAGAGCGCGGCGCAGTTCCGTGAACGGGTCCTCGCGGCGCTGCTCGCGATTGCGGCGCGCGAGAGCGGCAAGCGCGTCGCCGTGGTCACCCACGGAGGCGTGCTCGGCATCCTCTACCGCGAGGCGATGGGCATGACGCTCGAGGCCAAACGCAGCTACTCGATTGCCAACGCCAGCCTGAACCATTTTCGATTCGCCGACGGGCGCTGGGTGCTGGTTGCCTGGGGCGATGTCGCCCACCTTCCCGCCGGGAGCGTGGACGCCGGCGTAGAATCCGGAAATTCCCGAGCAGGGCCCGCATGAACGCACCTGAGAAAACGCCTCTTGCAGTGAGTCACGCCGACGTCGCCGCCGCCGCCGAGCGGCTCGCCGGCCACGCGCACCGAACGCCTGCGCTCACTTCCAGCATGGTCGACGAGCGCACCGGGGCGCAGGTGTTCTTCAAGTGCGAGAACCTGCAGCGCATCGGCGCGTTCAAGTTCCGCGGCGCGTACAACGCGATGTCGCAACTCGCTCCCGCGCAGCGTGCTCGCGGCGTGCTTGCGTACTCTTCCGGAAACCACGCGCAGGCGGTCGCGCTCTCGGGGAAGATGCTCGGAATCCGCGTCACCATCGTCATGCCCGAGGACGCGCCCGCGGTCAAGATCGAGGCCACGCGCGGCTACGGCGCCGAGGTGGTGCTCTACGACAAGCACAAGGAAGTGCGCGAGGAGGTCGCGGTGAAAGTCGCGCGTGAGCGCGGCCTGGAGATGATCCCGCCTTTCGATCATCCGCAGGTGATCGCGGGGCAGGGCACGGCGGCAAAGGAGTTGATCGAGGACGCGGGGCCGCTCGACTATCTGTTCGTGCCGGTGAGCGGCGGCGGGCTGATCTCGGGCTGCGCGGTCGCAGCGGCGCACTGGTCGCCCGCGTGCAAGGTGATCGGCGTCGAGCCCGAGGCCGGCGACGACGCCACGCGTTCGTTCAAGACGAAAACGCTGCAGACCTGCCACAACCCGGACACCATCGCCGACGGCGCGCGCACGCACTCGCTCGGGCGGTTCACCTTTCCCCTGGTGCTGCGCTACGTGCACGACATGGTGACGGTGAGCGACCCGGAACTCGTCCGGGCGACGCTCTACCTGTGGGAACGCATGAAGATCGTCGTCGAGCCCACCGGCGCGCTCGGCGCGGCTGGGCTCTTCGAGCGCGGCCTGCCGGTGGCGGGAAAACGCGTTGGCGTGATCCTGTCGGGCGGAAACGTCGACCTGAAGCTCATGGCAAAGTACTTCTGAAGCACCTCAGTCAGTCACTGCAAGGCGCGCGCTCGCAAACCCGTTTACGTTCTCCTGGTCGATCCAGCGGCATTCGATGTCGCCCGAGTCCGCGGCGCGCACGAAGAATCTGAGGTAAGGGTTGGCCGCGATGCCGGCGCCCATCTCGGCGCGGAAGACTTCGACCCCGCCGTAGCGGCACTCGAAGCGGTGAATGACATTGCGCGGCGTTTGACGGCCCAGTGAATCGTAGCGAAACCCGGTTTCCATCGGATGCTGAATGACGATGCGCACCTCGATGAAATCGCCGCGCCGGGCTTCGCGTTGAACCTGGATCCGCGCCGCCATCATGTTCAGCCTCCGTCCAGGCAGGCGGATTCGTTGACCACGATGTCCGCGGCGTCGAACCAGAAGCTGCCATCCGACAGTTGCGCGACGGCCGTCATCCGCTGAGTGCCGTTCAGGCGCACGCGCGACTCGATCTCGGCGCGACCCGAGTGCGGACCGAGAAAGAAGGTCCCCATGAGCGGCACCGGGTTTTTTCCCGAGACGAGGTCGATCCGGACCACGTGATCGGCCTCGCTCATGGGGCTGTCGACGCGCACGGTCATCGGAACCGAATGCCCGTTCTCGGCAACCGAAGGCAGATCGAGCCGCACGCGGCCGCGCCGCATCCGGGCGCCCATCAGGATCGATTGCAGCGCGCCCTGCGGCGTGTTGATGGTGCGCGCATCGATCCCCGGCGCCGGGTTCATGACCGGCTGCGCGAGCGCGCGCTTCGGCAGCGCAAGCAGGGCGACGAGCGCGGCGAGCAAGCGCCGGCGCCTGCCGTGCCCGGTCAACCGCGCCATGTGCGTACGCGGGCCAAGGGAATCCGCGTCGCCGGCGGTTCCAGCGTGCCTAACCCAGCAGCGGCAGCTTGCGGATGCGCTTCCCGGTGGCCGCGAAAATCGCGTTGGC
>JBGPTG010000284.1:0-4811 GCA_041490545.1 Gammaproteobacteria bacterium | reverse complement strand
TCAGTTGCCCAGCGCGCGAGCATCGCCTCCGCCGGCATCCGGTAGAAGGTGTTGTTGATCTCCACCGTCCCCAGATGCTCCGAGTAGAACCGCAGCATGGCGTCGGCGGGGAGCTTGTCCGGGTAGAATTTGCCCAGCCATTCCTTGAATGAATAGCCGCTGGTTCCTGCCAACACCTGCATCGTCTTTGCTCCTAGAATTCGCCGGTCGCCCATCAGGAAGGTCGTCTTGGCCACCCGCTCCTCCGCAGGTCCCCGCACTCGCGTCCCCCGCCAGGCGGCCGGCACGCAAGCCGCGGCGACGCTCGGTGAGTACTCGGCCAAGCGGGCGTTCGAGCTTACTCCGGAACCTGCACCGGAACTCGCGAACCGCGCCGGGCCGCTGCTCTTTGTCGTCCAGCAGCACTCGGCCCGGCAGCTCCACTACGACTTCCGGCTCGAACTGGACGGGGTTCTGAAGTCGTGGGCGGTGCCGAAGGGGCCTTCGCTCGATCCCGGCGACAAGCGCCTTGCCGTGCAGACCGAGGATCATCCTTACGACTACGCCTCGTTCGAAGGCGTGATCCCGCCCGGCCAGTACGGCGCCGGTGAAGTCATCGTCTGGGATTGCGGCGTGTATACGCCCGACGAAAGCGGCAAGACCTGGTTCCACGACCGCTCTGGCGCCGAGCGCCTGGTGCGCGAGGCCCTCGACAAGGGCAAGCTGAGTTTCCAGTTACGCGGGGAGAAGCTCAAGGGCTCGTTTGCGCTGGTACGCAGTTCGGACAGGAAGAACTGGTTCCTCCTCAAGCACAGGGACCGTTTCGCCGGGAACGCGGCCGTCGCCGATCAGGCGCGCTCGGTGCTTTCCGGGCTGAAGGTCGAGGACCTGAAGTCGCATCCCGTACAGCGCATTCCCGCTGCGAGACTCGTACCGGCTGGCGAGCCTGAAAATCTGCCCGCGAAGCTGGCGCCCATGCTTGCCGATGCTCGGGACGCGCCTTTTTCCGAGCCGGGCTGGACTTGGGAGCCGAAGCTCGACGGCTACCGGGTGCTCGCCTTCATCGACGCGGACGGCGCGAAGCTACGTTCGCGGCGCGGACTCGACCTCACCGCCGCATTTCCTGGCATTGCGGGGGAACTCGGCGGGCAGTCGGTCCGTGGCATGATCCTCGACGGCGAGGTCGTCGCCTTCGATGCCGGCGGGCGGCCATCGTTCGGCGCGCTGCAGGAGCGTGTGCAACTGAAAACGGCACGGGAAATTGCGGTGGCCGAGCAGGGCGCACCCGCGGTGTTCTACTGCTTCGACCTGCTGCATTTCGCGGGGATCGACTTGCGCGCGGCCAGCTATGCGGATCGCCGCCGCTGGCTGGCACAGTGCCTGTTGCCCTCCCCGCGAGTGCAGCTGGTGCACGCCTCGGACGACGGCGTCGCGCTCTACACCGCGGCCCTCGCAAGCGGCTTCGAGGGGGTCGTCGCCAAGCGCGACGACAGCCGCTACGAGGCGGGCAGGCGTTCTACGGCGTGGCTGAAGATAAAGTCCACACAGAGCGCGGAGTTCGTGGTCGGCGGCTACACCCGGGGAAAGCGATCGCGCCGCGCGCTCGGAGCGCTGCTCGTCGGTTACTGGAGCGGAGGACTGCTGCACTACGCAGGTCACGTCGGCTCCGGATTCGACGCCACGATCCTCGGGCAACTCGAAGCCCGGATGAAGCCTTTGCAAGCGGACGCGTGTCCGTTCGCCGCCAAACCGGACCTTCACAGCCCGACCGTCTGGATTGAACCGGTGCTGGTCGCCGAAGTGAAGTTCGCCGAATGGACGCAGGACGGAAATCTGCGTGCGCCGGTCTTCCTGCGCTTGAGGGACGATGTCGATGCGAGGAGCGTGCGCCGGCGGCGCGCCGGGGGCGGGGGAGAACCGACGGTGGTCGCTCGCCAGGGCACGGTGGTCGAGGACGTGCTGCGGCAGCTGGAGAACCCGAAATCCACCTGCGCGATTGCGGTGGAAGGACACAGTCTCAAGCTCACCCATCTCGACCGTGTCTACTGGCCCGCCGACGCGGCGCTGAAGCAGCGGGCGCTGACCAAGCGCGACTTGCTGCGCTATCTCGCGCAGGTTTCGCCGTTCATGCTGCCGCACCTCCAGGACCGGCCGCTCACCATGATCCGCATGCCCGAGGGCATCGTCGGGGAGCGCTTCTACCAGAAGCACTGGGACCAGGCGCTGCCCGCATTCGCATCCAGCGTCAGGATCTTCTCCGACAGCAAGGACGAGCGCCAGGACTATCTGCTGTGCAACAATCTGGCGACGCTGCTCTGGCTGGCACAATCGGGCACGCTGGAGTTCCACGTCTGGCATTCGCGCGTGACGCCCGGGGAGGATGCTCCCGGCCAAGGCACGGATTTCTCCAGCTCGATCGAAGCGCTGGAAGCTTCGGTGCTCGATACCCCCGACTACGTCGTGTTCGACATCGATCCCTATATCTATTCGGGCGAGGAAGCGCCGGGCGCGGAACCCGAGCTGAACACGGTGGCCTTCGAAAAAGGCAAGGAAGTCGCGTTCCGGCTGCGCGAATTGCTCAAGAGCATGAACCTCGAGGCCATCGTCAAGACTTCGGGAAAGACCGGACTGCACGTGTTCGTTCCGATCCGTCGCACGCTCGATTTCGACGCCGCGCGGCATGTTTCGGAGCTTGTCGGGCGCCACCTGGTGCGCCAGCATCCGCGGGAGGTGACCGTCGAGTGGAGCGTCCCCAAACGGACGGGAAAAATCTTCATGGACTACAACATGAACGTCCGCGGCAAGACGCTCAATGCCGCCTACTCGCCGCGGGGGTCTCCGGGGGCGCCGGTGTCGATGCCGCTCAGCTGGGAGGATCTGGCCCGGGCGCATCCGCTCGACTTCCGCATCGACAACGCGGGGCGGCGCCTCGTGAAGGCGGGGGATCCCTGGGGCGAGGCGCTCTCCCGCAAGCAAAGTCTGGAAGGTGCGCTCGATCGCACCAAGGCGTAGAATTCCCGGCCCCCTTCGCAAAACGAGGGGCAGACGAACTGGGAGGCAAGCATGGCGGCCCGATCAATTGCATCGCTGACGGTTTCGTTCGGCCTGGTATCCATTCCGGTGAAGCTGTATTCGGCCACCGAGGCGAGTCGGGCGATTTCCTTCAACCTGCTGCACAAGGGCTGCGGGTCGCGGCTCAAGCAGCAGTACCTGTGCGTCAAAGAGGAAGTCGTCGTCCCGCGCGAGGACATGGTCAAGGGCTACGAGTTCTCCAAGGACCAGTACGTGATGTTCTCGCCCGACGAACTGAAGGTGCTCGAAGAGGCGGGTTCACACACCGCCGAGATCACCGAGTTCGTTCCCATCGATACGATAGATCCGGTGTTCTTCGACAAGGCGTACTACCTGGCCCCCGACAAGGGCGGCGCCAAGCCCTACGCGTTGCTCGCCGCCGCCCTGCGCGAAACCAGGCGATGCGCGCTGGGGCGCTGGGCCGCTCGCGGCAAACAGTACATCGTGATGCTGCGCCCGGTCGCCGACGGACTGGTCATGCAGCAGTTACTCTACGCCGGCGAGGTGCGCGCCATCAGCGAGATCGAGATTCCGCGGACCGAGGTCAAGGACGCCGAGCTGAAGCTGGCGTTGCAGCTGATCGAACAGCAGGCGGCCGAGAGATTCGATCCCGCCGCCTACAAAGACGAGGTGCGCGAGCGTATTGAAGCGGCGGTGCAGAAGAAAGTCGAAGGCCAGGAGATCACCCTTGCCGAAGGCGCGCCCAAAGGCGGCGGGCAGGTGATCGATCTCATGGAGGCGCTGCGCGCGAGTCTGGAAAGGAAGGCGGCGGCGCCCGCGAAGACTGCGGCGCCGGCGCAGGCGGAAGCACGCAAGCCGCCCAAGCGCGCAGCGCCGGCTGTCCAGCCCTCCGCAAGAAAGGCAGCCAAGCGATAGTTCAGGCCGGTTCGCCCGCGATGCACTCTTACGGCGTGCGCGACGTCGAGAGGCTGCTACGCCTGCCGCGCAGCACGATACGCAGCCTGGTCAAGTCCGGATTCGTTTCCCCGGCACGCGGTCCTCGCCGGAGTTGGCTGTTTTCCTTCCAGGACCTGATCGTGCTGCGCACCGCCCAGGCGCTGGCGGTGGCCAAGGTGCCGCCGAAACGCATCGCCCGCTCGCTCAAGGACCTTCGGCGGCATCTTCCGCAGGCCATGCCGCTGTCGGGACTCGCGATCGGCGCCGAGGGCGACCGCGTGGTGGTCAAGGAAGGGGCCAACCGCTGGCAGGCCGATTCCGGGCAGTACCTGCTTGCGTTCGGCGGGAATCCGGTCGAGGGGAACTTGAGCGTGATGGAGCGCCGCGCACCGCCGCCGCCGGACTGGTTCGCGCAAGGAATCGCACTCGAAGGCAAGGATCCGGCTGCAGCCTGCGAGGCGTACCGCCGTGCGATCGCGGCGGATCCTGCACACCTGGACGCGCAGCTCAATCTGGGCCGTCTGCTGCACGAGGGCAAGCGTTTCGCCGAGGCCGAAGGAGTCTATCGTCAGGCCATCGCGGCGTGCGGCAGCGACCCGCTGCTGCTATTCAACCTGGGCGTGCTCCTCGAAGATCTGGGCCGGACGAACGAGGCGCTGGAGGCGTACGAGCGGGCCCTGCACCGCGATCCGCTGCTCGCAGACTGCCACTACAACCTGGCGCTCGTATGCGAGCAGCTCCAGCGGCCGCGCCAGGCCATTCGCCACATGGCGCAGTACCGCAGGCTGGTGAGGAAGCGACCGGACTGACGCGGCGCGCGGCGCGCGTCACGCTGCCCGAGGCTCCCGCCGTCGCTGCGCGCG
>JBGPTG010000283.1:0-4842 GCA_041490545.1 Gammaproteobacteria bacterium | reverse complement strand
CGGAGCCCCTCGTTCACGTAGTATAGAGGCAGCCCCCTCGCGATCGTTTGCAGGAAACCCGGCATCATCTCGAGGGGGAAGAAACTCCCCGAGAGGAACATCATCGGGAACATGATGAAGTTTGCCGCCGCCGTCGCGCTCTCCGCCTCGTTCGCGACGCGGGTGAGTATCATCCCGATTCCGCCGAACGCGAAGACCTCGAACACAATGAACACGAAGAGCCACGCGTTTATCTGCAGCCGGACGCTGAACACGGCGTAGCTCACCACAAGTATCGCCATCGTGGATATGACCGCGAGTATGAGCTGGTACAGGATGTTCGACAAGATCCAGTCCGTACGGGTGATGGGCGTGGTGGCTAGCTTCCTGATGACACCCTTCTGTCGGAGCTCCGCGTTCATGTGCACCGCGCCGGACAGGCTCGACGTCATCACCGACATCGCAATGATGCCGGGGACGAAGAACTCGATGAACCGATACTTCTTGGTGAGCATCGATGTCTCGGTCGCCCTGATGAACGGCGGCTGCCCGGACATCGCCTGGTTGACCACCCCGAGCCCGAACTGGAGGATCTTGATCTTCATGGATGTCGAGCTTGCACTAGCGTCGTAGATGTACGTGACCGTCACCGATGCGTTCGGGTCGCGGAACGCGGCATTCGGTATACCGCCGACCAACCCTAGCCTCCGTACGAACGCCTTCTCGTAGCCGCTGGGAATCACGAGGAGAAGGTTCACCTTCTTGTCCTTGGCGTACTGCGTGGCGTTGATGGCAGGATCGACGGTGGTGATCTTGAACATCCCGTTGAGCTCGAGCGTCTTGACGAGCTGTGCGGACGAATTCGTCTGGTCGAGGTCCTGCACGTGGACATCAAAGCTCGGATTGTCCTGATTCAGGAAAATCGTACCGAACACGAGTATCAGGATTATCGGAAACGCAATCGTGAAGAACATCGCGGACTTCTCGCGGGAGAACGTCTTGATGCTCACGACGAGATGTGCGCCGATGACGCGCAGGTTCATTCCGACCCCGCCTCGACGGAACCTTCGCGGAGCGCCTTGCCGGTGAGCTTCAGAAAGACCGCCTCGAGGTTGGGCTTGCGAACGTCCAGGCTGAGGGATGACGCCCCGGCGTCCTTCATGGCGTTCAGTATCTTCTGGACGTCGTCCGTCTGCTCCACCCTGACCGTGATGTTCTTGCGGCTGTCACGGGCTGGCTCGAAGCCCATCCTCTGGATGAGTTCAAAGCCTGCCCCATCTATGGTCTTCAGCGTGAGGACGAGATAATTCGCGTTGTCTTCTATGAGCTCGTCCGGAGAGCCCATCGCAATGAGTTTCCCCTTCGAGATTATCGCGACAGTGTCGGCAAGGAGCTCCGCTTCCTCCATGTAGTGCGTCGTGAGAAAAACTGTCTTCCCGTGCTTCTTCAGGCTCAGCAGGACTTCCCACACCTCGCGCCGTGCGCGCGGGTCGAGCCCGGTCGTCGGCTCGTCGAGGAACACGACCTCGGGGTCGTTCACGAGCGCAATGGCGATTCCGAGGCGCTGCTTCAAGCCCCCGGAGAGGTTCTTGAACTGTTCCTTGCTCTTGTCCTTGAGGTTCGCGAGCTCTATCAGCCCGTCGACATCGGTGTTCCTGCAGCAGAAAATCCGTGCGTAGTACTGGATGGTCTCCCTGACCGTTATCTTGTCGAACGAGCTGAACCCCTGCGGGAGGACGCCGATGCGGGGGACGATGTCGCGCTTCCTCGTCGTAACGTCCATCCCGAGCAGGCGCACTGTCCCCGACGTGGGCGTGCGGATAGTCTCGATGATTTCGGCGGTCGTGGTCTTGCCGGCGCCGTTCGGGCCCAGAAACGCGAAGACCTCGCCTGTCCTGACGTGGAACGATATGTCGTCCACCGCCAACAGTTCCCCGTAACGTTTCGTCAGTCTCTCGACTTTGATTGCGTGCTCAGATGCAGTTGTCATGGCCCCTGTGGGGCTCGGCCCACGACCACGCATGCGTTGAGCCCGCCGAAGCCGAAAGAATTTGAAATCGCAATCTCGATGTCGTACGGGCGCGCCAGATGGGGCACGAAGTCGAGGCGAAATCCGGGGTCCGGTTCGTCGAGGTTGATCGTCGGGTGCAGGTAACCGTCCTCCATTTGGACGAGGAGGGCCACCAGCTCGACCAAACCCGCCGCCGTCAGACAATGCCCGAGCATAGACTTGGTCGCGTTGATCGGGATGCGGTAGGCATGATCGCCGAAGACCTGTTTGATCGCCTCGACCTCGACGGCGTCTGCGAGGACCGTCGAGGTTCCATGGGCGTTGATGTAGTTGACCTGCTCCGGTGTGACGCTTGCATCGCGAAGAGCGCCGCGCATGACCCGCACCTGGCCTTCGACATTCGGCCTGGGCAGCCGCGTCGCATCACAGGTCGACACGCCGCCCAACAGCTCAGCATGGATCCGCGCGTCGCGTGCCCGCGCTCGGGCGAGGGTCTCGAGGATGACCGCCCCGGCGCCCTCGCCGGGCACGAACCCCTGGCGCCGTGCGTCGAAGGGCCGGCTGGCATGGGTCGGGGCGTCGCCGAAAGACTGCCACACAAGGGCATTCATCAGCGCCCAACCCTGCAGCGCCACCGGGTCCAGCTCCTGCGTGGCGGCCGAAACCACCACGGTGTCCGCGCGGCCCGCGAGCAGGAGGTCACTGGCGCAGAGGAGCGCGGCGTTGCCGCTCGCGCAGGCATTGCCGACCATGAAGTTGGGGCCTTTGATGGTCAACAGTTCTCCGACCTTACCGAGCACGTCGGTGTCCCAGAACACCGTCCCCAACCGGGGATCGATGGATTCAGGATCTCGGTCAAAGGCGCGGACGTTCTGCACGAAGTAGTTGTTGTTCAGATTGTTGCCGCCGGCCACGTGCCCTACACGCTCGGGATCAAGCCCGGCATCGTGCAAACCGGCGTCGATATAGGCCTGCAGGGCCGCGGCGCCGGCCAGCCGGCCGGTCAGGGGCGTGGCGCGCAGGACCTTGCGCGCGCGTTTGATCAGGTCAGGGGGATAACCCGCTCCGACCCGCTCGAAGTGCGCGCCCAAGTCGAACTCACACATGTCGCCGCCGATCTTGGACAGAGTGCGTTCGTCCATGTGCTTCCAGTGCGTGATTCCGGAACGGCCCGCCCGCAGCGAGGCGCTGAACTCGGCGGGGGTCTCCCCGATGGGCGTCACGACACCCATGCCGGTCACGACCACGCGGCGCGTGTCATCGCGCCGACCGTTCGTACTCATGCCGACTGACAACCATCCTTTCCCAAAGTCTTTCTATAGTACCTCGCCGTCGAGGACCCGGCGGCAGACATTCGCGATGCTGAAAGCCGCCGAGCCGCTCTGAACCGGCATCAGCCGGCGCAGCTCGTCCATGTCGAAGTCCGAGTAGGTCTCCTTGCCCAGCGCAAGGCCGACAAAGGCCGTCGATGAAAATCGAGTGATCAGGACGTCGCAGTTCGCGATCATCTCTTCGGCGTTGCCGGTCGTGAACACCATGGCTTCCGGCGCGTGCCGGTGGATTTCTCGGGTGGCGCGGTCGATGTTCTCGTTCGGGTGCAGCTTGAAGATGAGGCGCCGGCGGCCAGCGACCTCGACAGCCCTTCGGATGAAGGCCTTGCGGTCCTCGCCCCGGAATATCTCCCTCAGCGGCGACGTGCACGCCAGCGCGTAGTGTCGATAGGGGAAGTCGTTGGTGCAATATCGCCGGCAGTCATCGAAATTGGGTATTCCCGTTACGACGATTTTCTCGGCGCGCACGCCTTTCCGGATGAAGAAGTCGCGATATCCTTCGCTCGCGACGCAGAAGGCCCGGTATGCATCGCTGAGCCCGGTCGTCGATGTTCCCGCCAGCCAGAGAGGAAGGAACCGGAGGCGCTTGACGAGATGAAACACACTGGATTCGGGGTCCGTGATCCCCTCCTGAACGAGCACGATCTTGCTGTCTCGGATGTTCTTCGGGAGGAACAAGTCCGTGCAGGTCACCACCAGGTCGTACAGCCAGTTCTTGCCCTGGTAGTCGATGGGGAGGCCGTGATCCTGCAGATAGTCCCGGCAGCGTCCCGCCAGCTTGTTCCCCGCGATCGTGAACTCGATCAGCCCGAGTCTGCGCAGAACCTCGGTTGGGCCGTCGCAGTAGTAGGGCGAGAAGGCGTGCTCGTGCTCGGGCAAGTACTCGGAGATCTGGTGCATCTGGGTTGTCTGGTTCATCGAACCGCAAATGAAGAAGATTCGTCTTCTCATCGGAGCCAGCCAGCCTCTCGATACCACTTCACGGTCACTGCCGCCCCCTCCCTCAACCCAACGCTGGGGACAACGCCGAGCTGCCGTCGCGCCTTGCTCGTGTCGCAGGGCCAGTGTCCGGCGGCCTCCCGCACCTTCCCTCGAGAGAAATAGCCCGGTTTTCCCGCGAACCACCCCCAAGCGTCCGCGCCCGTGGCCAAGGCGAGTAGAATCGGCACAGGGATCCGCAACGGTCTGGCGTGTACTCCCAGCGCCTCGCCCAGTGCATCGCCCACCTGCTCCCACGTGAAGGCCCCCTCGCCGGCCACGTGGAAGATTTCGCCGGAAGGAACCTTGGCCTCGCCCGCCGCGAGAAGGGCCGTCACCAAATCCTGGACATAGCACAGGCTGAGAATCCGCGGCGGACCGGCAGGCATCGGCAAAAGACCTCGTGCCACCCAGCGGGTGAACTCCAAGACCCCGCGGTCTCGGGGACCGTACACGATAGGGGGGCGCAGCACTGTGACGTGCAGGCGGTTCCGTACACCGAGGACGGCGTCCTCACCCTGCAACTTGCTCCACCCGTAGGGG
>JBGPTG010000282.1:0-4853 GCA_041490545.1 Gammaproteobacteria bacterium | reverse complement strand
GGTTGGCGAGGCCTTTCAGCCGGTGTCGCGCTTCACGACGTCGCTGATCAAGCTGGTGCCGACCGAATGGGGCCCGCCGACGTTCGAAATCGACGGCATCAAGATGCTGCCCACGGCGCGCGTCTCGCCCTACGCGGACGCCGAGCGCAAAGTAGGACTGATCCAGCCGCGCGGCAAAGTGATCCTCGACACCTGCGGCGGCCTCGGCTACTTCGCCGCCTGGTGCCTGCAGGGCCGGGCGAGCCAGGTCCATTCCTACGAGAAGAACGCCGACGTGATCTGGCTGCGCAGCCTCAATCCCTGGTCGCCCGCAGTTTCGTCCGAGGCCGCCGGCGGCAGCCTGACGCTGACCCACGGCGACATCGCCGCGCAGATCGGCGCGCTCCCCAACAATACCTTCGACGCCATCCTGCACGACCCGCCGCGCTTCGGTACCGCCGGAGAGCTTTACTCGCAAGCCTTCTATGACCAACTGGCGAGAGTGCTCAAGCGCAACGGCAAACTATTCCACTACACCGGCACACCGAACAAACTGACCAGCGGCCGGAACGTTCCCAACGAAGTAGCGAAACGACTCCAGCACGCGGGGTTCGCCGCGAAGCTGAGTGGCGATGGAGTGTTGGCCGTCAAGAAGTAAGCGTCCCGGGATGGAACTGCTGCAGCAGGCGATGCGGAGGTAGACCCGCCCTAACTAAGCCCAAATCGTCCAGTTAGATTAATTGTTGCGAGATCTTTCGCGCCATTGATGGGAACGCCGTCGCTTCTCTTCAAGACAACTTTGTGCTCGGACATCGCAATTCGGCATATGTCACCGGTAGTCACGCAGCAAATTGCAAACTCTTCGGGAGAGTACGACTCATCGGGAGTGCGCTCCCCATCACGGATTTGTTGTTCCCAGATATCGAAGACACTCTGGAGATCAGCCAAAGCCTCCTCGACGCCATTGAAGGTCACGGGATTTTCATCTTCATCGTATCCAAACCCAGTCCAACCACTGAAAAACGTATCGAGAAGCAGTTGAAATTCATGCGAACGCGGTTTACCTGCGAACGAGTACGGAGTCATTTTCAGATCATCCCTGAAATATATTCTTAACGTGATACTCAAGGAAACGGGGATCCGGCAAAAACTTCTCGGGCAATGTCAGCCGTTCGCCCTCTAAGCTCAGCAGACTTGATGTCAGAAACTTCTCGGAAGCAGACCTCTTGAGCTCTTTCGATACTTTGATTCGGAATTCCGGGGTAACGGTGATGAGCCCCTTGTCGAATGCCCGATCATGCAGAGCCGATAAGCAGAGTCCGTTCCTGGGGTTCAACCGATTTGAGCGATCTTTTTTCCAAGGAATAATGTGGCTAGCGATCAAAAGCGATCGTACTCCTAGGCCGCTCATGCAGCAGCGCGCTTGATAGCTGCTAATCACGGCCTTCCGGAAGAAGGCTTGCTTTGTTCGTACTTCCACCCACGCTTTCTTGCCATCCGCCGCAAAACTCTCAATCTCAGCCCACTCTTCCTCGTCCACATTCAACAACGACGCAGTCTGGGCAGCTCCCAGGCCAAGGGCGATCTTAGCGCTCTGAAGAGCAAGTCGCTCCCAATCGGCGTGGAACTCATCCCATACTTTCTTGTCTTCCATTGACGCATTGCCGAGCCCTTTGCGTCCTGTATTGGTAATGGCGGGATCCAAACTTGCAAAATTGACTAGCTTCATTGCTAACGACGAAGGCGTCCTTCCGAGAATCTTTGCCGTCCTGACGATCTCAGGATTCGTCCTGTGCATTTTCCCGAATGGAGTCTGGCAATAAAGCGCGAAAGCAACAATCAATTGCTCGCGGGACCAGCGATTAAGCGCCATGTTTGTTCTCCAGCTATCGACGTGACTTAGACTTTCAGCGCCCGGCTCGACACGAGATGTTCATGGCATTGCCGTCGGCCAGATCGATAGACCGCTCGCCCGCGCGCCGCGCCACAGCTCGCGGTCATACGTCGCCACCGCGAGCGTTTCGCCCAGCGATTCGCTCCACGCGAGCGCCGAGGCGAGGTGCACCGAATCGTAACCGCGCAGGCCGTGTTCCCACGCCAGCGCCGCCGCTCGCGCCACGAGCGGCTCGCCGAGCTGCAATCGCACGAGGTGTTCCCAGTCGGCGTTGAACGCCTGCAGCGCCTTCGCCCCCGCTTCGCGCGTGACAAGCCCGATGCGCACCGCCTTGGCGAATGCCGCGGCGACCTCGGCGCGGCTGATCACCGCGGTACCGATCGCCTGCGCTTCGCCGATCAGCCCCTCGACTTCCAGCGACCCCGCCTCAGCGACGTAGCGCTTCACCAAAGCGCTGGCGTCAAGGTAGACGATCACTCGCGATCTTCCACCAGTAGTTGCGCGACTGTTTTTCTTCCGAGCAGCTTCGCGACTGGTTTGCGTCGGCGCAGCTTGTGCCCGCTCCATTGCGCCAGCCCGGCCTCACGCATCGCGGCGAGGCGCCCGCCGAGATCCTGGCCCATCGGCACGATGCGGCCGATCGGCACGCCGTGGTCGGTGATCACCACGGACTCTCCCTTGCGGGTGAGGCGCAGATAGTGGCTAAGGCGGCTTTTCAGTTCGCGAATGCTGACGAGGGGTTGGGCCATCGGGGATTCCCTGCGGGAACGTTTAATGTAGTCACAGTGTAGCAGATTGTAGTCACCATGGGAGCCTTGGTAGAATCCCGGCATCCGATCCGACGAGACCCCATGGACCGCTCCCCCCACCACCTAGCCCGCAACGTAACCCGCCTCTCTCACCTGGATCTACCAGGCGCGGGACAGGTGACCGTGGCGGGGGATTACGCCTACGTCGGCCACATCCCGAACAAGCAACGGCTCGGCACTTCGATTCTCGATGTGCGCGATCCGAAGAATCCGCGCGTGGTGTCGCAGATTTCCCTCGACGACCCGGATTCGCACAGCCACAAGGCGCGGGTCGCGGGCGACATTATGATCGTGAACAGCGAGCGCAACATGACGCCCATCGGCCGCCGCGCCGAGGAGTTGCCGCGCCTGCGCGCAAGATTGCGGGAATCGCTGAAGCGGGAACCCAGTCACAAAGAACTCGCGGAAAAGCTCGGCATCAAGGAATCCGACATTCCCATGGTCGAGGCGGCCGAGCGCAACCCCTACGCTCAAGGCGGATTCCGCATCTACGACGTTAAAGATCGAACGAAGCCGAAGCTCCTCGTCTTTCAGAAGACCGGCGGCATCGGCGTGCACCGCTTCGACATGGACGAGCGCTACGCCTACATCTCGACCGAGATGGAAGGCTACGTCGGCAACATCCTCGTCATCTATGACATCCGCAAGCCACAAAGACCCGAAGAAGTGTCGCGCTGGTGGATGCCGGGACAGAACCTTGCCGCCGGAGAAAAACCTTCCTGGGCGGGGAAGCGCCACCGGCTGCACCACGCGCTGCGCTTCGGGGATAAATTGTGGGCCGGCTGCTGGCACGCGGGAGTGCGCGTGATCGACGTCTCCGACATTCGCGCTCCCAAAACAATCGGCGAATACAACTACCACCCGCCGTTCCCGGAGCCTTCGCACACCTTCATGCCGGTGCCGTTCGAAATCGAAGGCCGGCGCATCGCGCTCGCCATCGACGAAGAGGACCACGCACACGACGAGAAGGAAGTGGAGCGCCGCCGCGGACGGCCGCACGGCTGCCTGTGGGTGCTCGACGTGACCGACCTCGCGCAGATCAAGCCGCTTTCGATCTACGAAGTCAGCGAGCTCGATTCACCCTGGAGCCGCGCCACGCCCGGACGCTTCGGCGGGCACCAGTTCCAGGAGCACATGAAGGACACGCTGGTGTACTGCTGCTGGTTCGCGGGAGGCCTGCGCATCGTCGACGTCGCCGATCCGCTCGCGCCGCGCGAGGTGGGCTACTTCATCCCCGAGCCGGCGCCGGGAAAAGCCGCGCCGCAGACCAACGACATCGATATCGATTCGCGCGGCCTCGTCTACATCGTCGACCGCTACGCCGGATTCGACGTGCTGGAGTTTCGCCGCTAGGCCCTATTCGATGCGGGTCCCGACGCCGCCTTGATGGCCCGCATGGCGAGGAACATCGGCTTGGGCTGCGGCCTCGCCGCGGAGGCGCCCAGGACCGCCTCGACCGGGGCGAAGCCGTAGCGCGCGTAGAACTCGACCGCGCCGGGCTTCGCATCGACGACGACGCCGACGCAGCCGTATTCGTCGGCCATGCGCGCAGCGAGCTGGAGCACGAACCGCAGAAGCCGGCCGCCGAGCCCCTGCCCCTGGACCGAGCGGTCCACCGCCAGCCGCGCGAGCCGCAGTACCGGGAGCGGGTAGCGCGGCAGCTTGTTTCGCTCCGCGGCCGGCAGCCCCTCGATCTCGACGTGGCCGGGCGCGACGGTCGCGAACCCGAGAACGCCGTCCTCCTCGACCGCGACGTAGGTGACGCCGACGTAGTGCCGAAACTGGTTCTGTCCGGCGAAGCGCTGCAGGAAGCGGTCGAGGTCCGGGTCGCCGGAGCGAAAGCGCGATCGGTCGTCCGCCTCGCGCAGCGCCCTAATCTGCATCGCGCATCAGGCGGCGCAGGGCTTTCACGGGCTTGGCGGTGCGGGTCTTTTCGAGGATCGCGTCGCCCGACTTGCGCGTCACGACGAGCTTCGGCTGGACGATCACGTCGGCGGGCAACTGCTCCAGGGCAACCAGGTAATGCTGCAGCGCCTGCTCGACGAGGTGGCCCTTCTTCACGCCGGTGGCGCGCACGCGCCGCTCGAGCAGCTCCCGGGTCGTGCGGGAGACGAGCGCCGAGATCTGGGTTTCCTTGTCCATGTCGTTACCTCGTAGGAAACTCTACAGTT
>JBGPTG010000281.1:0-4867 GCA_041490545.1 Gammaproteobacteria bacterium | reverse complement strand
TTGCTCATTCCAACCGTCAATCTACTCCGTTGGAGTCTCAAATCTCGATAGTGGATGAACCGGCCTGCGGCTAGCGGGGGTCGCTTTTGCCGTCGTATTGGGATAGAGCCGCTTTCAGACACTCCGCGACCGCGCTGCGCAGCGCCTCCGGTTCGACGACCTCCACCTCCGGCCCGTGCCGGAGGATGTCCATGATCAGCTCACGCGCGTCGCGGTAAGGGATGCGAAGCTCGAAGCGCCCGTCTGTGAGGAACTGTCCAGCTTGCCCGGGGTGCCAGCGCTCGTCCGCCACCCAGCGGGCGCGCTCTGCGGAAAATCTCAGCACGGCGATTTTGTTGGCCTTGCCGGAGAAAATGCCGTAGGCGCTGGCGAAGTGCTCGTCAAGCTCGGTGTCCGGAATATCTCGCGCCGGCTCCTTGAGTTCGTGAGCGTGCTCGACGCGATCCACGGCGAAGCTGCGCAAGCCTTCCCGCGAATGACACCAGGCGTCGAGGTACCAGTTGTCCCGGTAGTGGACGAGCCGTTGCGGCGAGACCATCCGCTCGGAGACTTCATTGCTGCTGCGCGCGTGGTAGCGCAGGCGCAGTCTTTGACGCTGAAGCGTTGCACCGGCGAGCACGTGAAACCACTCACCGGCGGGCCGTGCGGCCATACCGAGCGCGCGGACGCGGCGAGCGGCTTCACTCAAACCGAGGCGCTTGTGCGCGAGGAGTTCCGTGACACGATGCACGAGCGGCGCGAGGTGTTCGCCGAGCAGACCGGGTTCGAGACTTTCGAACAGCCTGTCGAAGACGAGCAGCGCCTGCAGCTCGCGCGCGTTCAACCAGAGCCCGGGCAACTCGTAGCTGCCGCCTTCGGCATTTCGTTCATAGCGGTAGCCTTCGCGTTCCTCGTCGTACTCCAGTGGCGCGCCCAGGTATTCGCGCAGGATGCGGATCAGCCGGTAAACGGTGGGCTCGGAGCATTCCAGGCGCCGCATGAGTTCCTCGCGGCCGATCGGCGTGTGCCTGCCACTGAGGATGTTATGGAGTTGGTAGATGCGATCGAACTTATCCACGCCTCCTCCGATCAGCAGTGATCCAAGTCGTGGCTGCGGTGTCAGCTGCGCTTGCGGTCCCAAACGTAGCGCACGAAACGCTGCCAGCGGCTCGGCTTTTGCGCAAGCGGGTTTTTCATCTTCTGTGCTTCGCGATCGCGCGCGACGGATTCCCGCACCTGCTCGTGGATTTGGCGCAGCGTGAGTCCGCCGGGGCCTTTGAGCTTCTCTGGATCGGAGTCTTTCATAACAGGACCGGGGAGGAAATCCGGACGGCAAGTCTATACCTGCTCTGTGCCCGCTGATATACTCACAGTGTAATTACGTCGGAGAAAGACAGCATGGAAACCAAGATCATCGCCATCGGCAACTCGAAAGGCGTACGGCTGCCGAAAGCCGCGCTGGAGGAATGCAAACTTGGGGAAGGCGATTCGGTCCGCCTGTACGTGCGCGGCCGCGCGATCGTCATTGCACCCAGGAAGAATCCGCGTGAAGGCTGGGCGGAGTCTTTCAGGAAGAGCCGGCCGAGGAAACCCGAGAATCTCTGGGGCGATCTTCCGCTTGACGAGGGTTGGGATCGCTGATGGGCCATCCTCGCCGGGGCGAGGTCTATTGGATGAATCTGGATCCGGTACGCGGACGCGAAATGAGCAAGCGGCGCCCAGGATTGATTGTGTCGCCGGACGAGATGAACGAGGTACTCGGAACGGTGATCGTGGCGCCCATCACTTCGACGCTCAGGCCGTGGGAGACGCGCTACACGCTGACGCTTTCGGGCAGGCCCCGGTCCGTGGCGCTGGACCAGATTCGGATGATTGACGCGAGCCGTCTCGGCAAACGCATCGCTGCCGTCAATCCCGAGCCCGCGCTCGAGATTCTGCGCACGATGTTCGCCTGAGGGCATCCATGTCGGGCAACACCTTCGGTCTGCTGTACTGCGTGACTTCGTTCGGCGAGAGCCACGGACTCGCCTATGGCGGGGTAGTGGACGGCTGTCCGCCGGGACTCGAGCTCTCCGAAAGCGACATCCAGAAGGAACTCGACCGCAGGAAGCCGGGCACGTCGCGCCACGTCACGCAACGCCAGGAGTCCGATCGCGTCGAAATTCTTTCGGGTGTGTTCGAGGGCAGGACCACGGGCACGGCGATCGGCTTTCTCATCAGGAACGAAGATCAGCGCAGCAAGGACTACAGCGCGCTCGCCGACACGTTTCGGCCCGGCCACGCCGATTACACCTACTGGCAGAAATACGGCTTGCGCGACTATCGCGGCGGCGGCCGGGCCTCCGCGCGCGAAACCACGATCCGCGTCGCCGCCGGGGCGATCGCCAAGAAGTGGCTGCGCGAGCGTTATGGCGTGGACGTACGCGGCTATCTTGCGCAGCTCGGTCCGAACAAGATCGTATTCGAATCCTGGGATGCCGTCGGCCGCAATTCTTTTTTTTCCCCGGATATGGGGATCGTGCCCAAGCTCGAGCAGTTCATGGACGAGCTGCGTGCTTCGGGCGATTCGTGCGGCGCGCGGGTCAACGTCGTCGCGAGCGGCGTTCCGGTCGGCTGGGGCGAGCCGGTTTACGGCAGGCTGGACTCCGACATCGCCGCGGCGATGATGGGCATCAACGCGGTGAAGGGCGTGGAGATCGGCGCCGGTTTCGCCGCGATCGAGCAGAAGGGCTCCGAGCACGGCGACGAGCTGACGCCGCAGGGTTTTCTCTCGAACAACGCGGGCGGAGTCCTCGGCGGCATTTCGAGCGGGCAGGACATCCTGGTGAGCATCGCGCTCAAGCCCACGTCCAGCATCCGCCTTCCCCGCCACTCGATCGACCGCAAAGGCGAGCCGACGACGGTGCAAACCACCGGCCGTCACGATCCCTGCGTCGGCATCCGCGCGACGCCGGTCGCCGAAGCGATGCTCGCCTGCGTGCTGATGGATCACGCGCTGCGCCACCGCGCGCAGTGCGGCGACGTCGAGCCGCCGTTGAAACCGATCCCGGGGCGGGTAAAGTAAAGCTCAGCGCACCTCGAACGCGTGCGCGTAAAGCAGGCGCAGGCCGATGTCGTTCGTGAGGTCCACGTCTTTCGGGTAGCGGCCCCACAGGGCGGCGGCCTCGGCGCGCTTCCCTTGCGCGAGGTAGCCGGTCATGCCGGCCGCTATCAGGTATTGCCGGTGTCCCGTGGGCAGGTCGCTCGGCTTCGCCAGCAGCGCCTCGGCGAGCTGCGCCATCTGCGGCGCGTCGCGGCGTCCGACCGCCTTCATCAGATCCATCCACTGGCGTTCGTCGCCGCCGATGCGGGAGGCGCAGGCGCTGCGATCGAGCCGCTCCCACAGCGCGCCCGCCTCGTCGGCCGGGAGCATGGGATTGAAGGTGCGCGCCAGCTGGTAGAGCGAGTGGAACCAGATGTCCGAGCGTTCCGCATCGCGGCACTCGATGAGCCTCGCCCGTGTCAGTTCGAGGTCTTTCTGGAACGGGCGCGGAATCGCCACCGGTTCGGGTGGGACGGCACGAACCAGATAGTCGCGCGCGTAGCGCGCGCGGCGCGCCAGCTCCAGGGCTTCGAGGTGTTCCTCGCCTCCGGTGGTGGATTCGATGCCGCGCGCGGTCTTCCGGCCTTCGAGCATGTCGATGACCGGGACGCTGTAGTCGAGCAGTCCGGTCAGCTCGTCGGCGGACTCGCGCAGGAAGCGGTACTTGGCCGCGTGCAGGTCGAGGTACGGATGGAAATCCGAGTTCGCCGGCACGCCGTAGGTCAGGAACATCGGGGCGAGCACGGATTTGCCGCCGAGCCGGCGCATCTCGATCTCCGTCAGTGAGCCGACGTGCACCCGGCGAAGTTCCCGGCCGACGCCGGGCATCGCAGTCACGTCGGCGAGCGGCCGGGACAGCGTCTGAGCGTCGCCGGCGACGATCAGCAGGTCGCTGCCCGTCGCGGCGTAGACGGCGTAGTCGGGAAAGTTCTCACCGAGTGCGCGCAGCACCGAGGCCACCAGGCTCGCGTCGATCTCGTACATCTGGAACCACTGCACCAGCACGCCCCCGGGGGCAAGGTAGCGCCGCGCGAGGCGGTAGAACTCGCCGGTGAACAGGCTCGACACGCCGCTCACCCAGGGGTTGGAGGGTTCCGAGATGATGATGTCGTATTTGCGGTTGTAGGTCGAAAAAAACGTCTTGGCGTCGTCGAAGACGATGCGGCTGCGCGGATCGGCAAAGGCGTTCGAGTTGCGCGGCGCAAAGTTGCGCGAGGCCTCCGCCATCGCCGGCTCGATCTCGATGGTCTCGACCGAACGCAGCGTGCTCGATCCGAGCAGGGTATGCGTGGTGAGTCCGGTGCCAATACCGATGACCGCGGCGCTCACCGCGTCGGGGCGGTAGGCGAGCGGTATTGCGGCGGTGAGCGTCATGGTGATCTCGTCGGAGACGCGCGGGCCGTCCGGATCCATGTTGATGGCGCCGTCGGACTTGCCGTTGGTGCGCAGGCTGCGGTCGGTGCCGAAATCCATGAGGCTGACGGTGGTGGTCTTGCCGTCGCGGTAAAAGAGCATGCTCGCGTCGCGCTCCGAATAGAGATCGCCGCGACGGAACACGCCCGAAGCCATCTTGTAGGGATCGAGCTGTACCCCGGCGACCACTGCCGCGAAGCAGGCCAGCACGATCCCCGCGGCTCCCAGGCGCCAACGCGGCGCGACGCCGGCGCGCCACAGCAGCACCAGGCCCAGGACCGCGTCGAGTGCCGCGCCGGCGGCGATCAGGCCCTTCAGGCCGAGGAGGGGCATGCCGAAGTGCGCGGCGGCGAAAACGCCGGCGATCGAGCCCAGCGTGTTCGCCGAATACAC
>JBGPTG010000280.1:0-4892 GCA_041490545.1 Gammaproteobacteria bacterium | reverse complement strand
GTTCAGCCGGTATTTCTTCGTGACTTTGAGCTTTGCCTTGTCCGGATCGGAGCCGCCGTCGACGCGATCGTATTCGATCATGTCGGTATACGAGGCTGCCTGCCCGTAGATGGCCCAGGATGCGCCGTGATCGTGCGGCGGAGAGGCGCGCGCCTTCTCGTTGATGTGCGCGAGAATCTGGAAGCCGAGCTCGCCGTCGTCGTGCAGTACGTACAGCCCCTTCGGCGCGCGATCGGAGCAGTGCGCGGCGATGAAGTCCTCGTCCTTCAGGAGGTGCTCCAGGAGCACCCGGATCTTCTCGCGCCCCGCCGGGTCCGGGTCGCGCCTGAGCGCGGCGCGGCAGTCGTCGATGAATCGGTTCAGGTCGTATGACATGGTGGGCTCGCTTCGCTATGAACGGCCGGGAAAGACTAGCACGACCGGCGCCGTCCGCGCATAGCGCATGCATCGAGTTCGCCGGCGAACGGAGGATCTCGCGCCCCGCAAGCTCGATTCCGCCCGCGGCTTGACCCGCATCGGACCGAGGTGTTACCTTTGTGTTACTTTTTGAAGGACCATCTCATGGCCGCTTCCACAACGCTGAAGCTTCCCGAGCGACTCAAGCAGCGCATTGCCCCCCTTGCGAGATCCGCGGGCAAGACGCCGCACGCCTGGATGGTGGAGGCGCTCGAAACGCATACCGCTCTCGCTGAACAGCGCAGGACTTTTGTCGCCGACGCGCTCGCCGCGGAGAAGGAGGTCGAGCGGTCCGGCAGGGCCTACCCGGCCGGCGAGGTTCGCCGTTACCTCCGCGCTCGCGTCGCCGGAGGGAAAACCAAGCGCCCGAAACCGGCGCGCTGGTAGCGCCGGGCGATGGCGAGCGTCGGCTACGCACCGCGGGCGCTCGCCGATCTGGAAAGGCTCTGCGATTTTCTCGCCGAAACCGATCCCCGCGCCGCGTCGCAGACGATCGATCTCATCCTCGACGCGGTCGCGATACTCGAACGGCATCCCCTGATGGGTCGACCTGCCGAAGCCGATCTCCGCGAGCTCGTCATATCGCGCGGCAAATCTGGATATATCGCTCTGTACCGGTATGACGGCGAGCGGGACCGGGTTCTGGTGCTTGCCCTCCGCCATCAGCGCGAAGCGGGCTACGCCGGATAGAATGTTCGGCACGCCTTTCCGTCACCGGGATTGAGTAAAGAAAATCGTCGTGGAAGGACAGACCAGCCCTGATCCGTTAGGACGATTCAGGAGTTCTGGTCGGGAAAATCGTGGCTTCGGCCCGACGAAGGCAACACGCTTAGTTACGATCTCGCGAAAAACTTCGTCGTCCTGGCGGCGGAGAATTTCGAAGCGTTCCGCGCCTTTGCCAATGCCGCGGACGTCGCAGACGGCGGCAACGCCGCTGCGCTAAAACATCTCGGTTATCCGGTCAGGAATCTTGCCGAGGCCGTGCTCGGCGAAGGCCCATGAGAACCGAAACCGGAATTGTGGAAGGATGGCGTCGAGCGCGGGCAGTTTTAGCAATTTTGTTTCACCCCGCTCCCCGCTTCTTCCCCTCCAACTCCTCCCAGCGCGCGAGGGCCCGCGTCAACTCTTCCTCGATCGCCGCATGCCGCGCCTGCAGCGGCTTCACCTCGCCCGCCCGCTCGCGATACAGGACGGGATCCGCGAGCCGCCCGGCGATTTCTCCTTGCTCCCGTTCGAGCGCTTCGAGTCTGGCCGGCAATTCGGCGAGCTCGCGCTCTTCCTTGTAGCCGAGCTTGTTGCTCTGAGTGCGCCGGCGCGGTTCGAGAGAAGCGGTCTTCGACTTTGCCGCTTCGGGCGCCGCTGAGCGCGAGCCTCTCGACCTCGCGCGCTGCCAGTCGCTGTAGCCACCGGCATATTCCTTCCATTCGCCTCCGCCTTCGCTGACAATGGTCTGGGTCACGACGTTGTCGAGAAACTCGCGGTCGTGGCTCACGAGGAACAGCGTGCCTTCGTATTCCTGCAGCAGCGCCTCCAGGAGCTCGAGGGTCTCGATGTCGAGATCGTTGGTGGGCTCGTCCAGCACCAGCACGTTGGCGGGACGGCTGAACAGGCGCGCGAGCAGCAGGCGGTTGCGCTCGCCGCCGGAGAGCGACTTCACCGGCGCGCGCACGCGTTCCGGCGGAAAGAGAAAATCCCCGAGATAGCTGATGACGTGCTTCTTCACGCCATTCACCTCGACGTGGTCGCCGCCCTGGCTGATGGTGTCGCCGAGCGTCGCTTCCTCGTCGAGCGCGTCGCGGAACTGGTCGAAGTAGGCGACGCTGAGTTTCGTCCCGCGGTGCACCTTGCCGGAATCCGGCCGGATTTCGCCGAGGATCAGTTTCAGCAGCGTGGTCTTGCCGCTGCCGTTCGGCCCGATCAGCCCGACCTTGTCGCCGCGCAGGATGCGGCAGGAAAAATTCTTCACCACCGGCTTGTCGGCGAATTTCTTGGAGACGTCCTCGAGATCCGCGACCAGGCGGCCGGAGCGTTCCCCTTGCGCGAGGTCGAGCGCGACTTTGCCGACGCGGTCGCGCCGGGCGGCGCGCTCGATGCGCAAGGCCTCCAGGCGCCGCACCCGGCCTTCGTTCCTCGTGCGGCGCGCCTCGATGCCCTTGCGGATCCAGACTTCCTCCTGCGCGAGCACCTTGTCGAACTTGCGCTGGTGCACGGCTTCGTCCGCAAGCGCGTCCGCTTTCAGCCGCTGATACGCGCTGAAGTTTCCGGGAAAACCGCTCAAGCGGCCCCGGTCGAGCTCGATGATCCGCAGCACGACCGAATCGAGGAAGCGCCGGTCGTGCGTGACCACCAGCACGCTCCCCGGGAACGAACGTAGCGTCTCCTCCAGCCATTCGATCGCCGTGACATCGAGATGATTGGTCGGCTCGTCGAGCAGAAGGAGGTCGGGCTCCATCACGAGCGCGCGCGCCAGGGCCACGCGCTTCTTCAGCCCGCCCGAGAGTTCCGACACGGGATCGTCCTCGGAGAGCTGCAGCCGGCTTAGCGTGGCTTCGATCTTGTGCTGAACGCTCCAGCCGTCGCTCGCATCCAGCGCCTCCTGCAGATGCTGCACCCGTTCCATCAGCGCGACGTCGTCATCATGGGTGTGGTCGGCGAGCGCGTGCGTCGCGGCGTGATAATCGAGCAGCAACTTCGTCCCCTTGCCCAGGCCTTCGGCCACGGCCTCGAACACGCTTTGCCCGGGCCGGAACGCGGGCTCCTGAGAAACGCTGGCCAGCTTCATTTGCGGCGCGAGCCAGACCTTGCCGTCATCCGCGACGGCAAGGCCCTCGATGATTTTCAGCAGGCTCGACTTTCCGGTGCCGTTGCGCCCGATCAGGCCGATGCGCTCGCCGGGCTCGACGACGAGATCGACACGATCGAGCAAAGGCACATGGCCGAAAGCGAGGGACAGCTGCGAAAGCTGGAGGAGAGGCATTGCCGGGTATTCCGGTGAGAACTCGAACCCGGGATGCCGGGGAACTTGAAGAATGTTGCGTAGAGTAACGCATCGGGCGCCCGATCAGGAGGAACGTCGTCAGACATCCGACCCGGGACAGCGGCACGCGGGGCGCGGGCTGAAGGCGACGACAGCCTGCCCAGGCTTGGACCCGGCTCAGACGAATCCGTAGTCGTCCGATTTCGCGCCCGGCAGGACGCGGGCTAGCGCCGCGCCGTTCAGGCCGTACATCCGCGTAAAAAGATACGCGAGCACCGAGCGGTAATCGTTCAGCACGGGGGTGTCGCGGTTCTGAAAGAGGTTAAATTCGCTCACCGCGACCTGGCGCCCGGCGATGCGCCCGCCCGCGATGCCGCCGCCGAGGAGCCACATCGTATTTCCGTGCCCGTGGTCGGTGCCGCGATTGCCGTTTTCGCGGAACGTGCGGCCGAACTCGGACATCACGACCACGACGGTGTTCTTCCACAGCGGGCCCATTTCCCGCGCGAATACCGCAAGGCCGCTGGAGAGACCGGCGAGGTTCGCCACGAGCGCGCCTTGCGCCGAGCCTTGGTTCACGTGCGTGTCCCAGCCGCCGACGTCGGCAAAGCCGATCGAGTACGTCGACCGGTCGCGCATGAGCTTTGCGATCGCCCGCGCCCGGTTCTCGAAGGCGCGCGCCGGGCCCGCCCCGCGCGAGGATTCGGCCATCTCCGCCATCAGCTCGCCGGAAACCATTTTCCTCGTCTCGATGCCGGCCGTCGCCATGCCCGAGAGCGTCGTTCCTTCGTAGAGCGAGGCGATCAGTTCGCTCTGGCGCTGCGGGAGGTTGTTCTTGATGTTGCCGCGAAGCGAGATGTTCGGTACCGGGACTGCGCCCTTGAAGACGGGCGTGAGATTGTTCGTAAACGAAATGCCGGCCGGCGCGCCGCCGCCAGAGAGCGCTTCGACGAGCCGATTGAGGTAGCCGCTCGAGTAGTCGAGGGCGCCGCCCGAGCCCTGCCCAAGCTCCATCAGGTCCTGGGCCTGGAAGTGGCTGCGGGACAGGTCGTCGCTGCCGCTGAAGGGGATGAACACCGCCTGCTTCGCCGTATACATGGCGTGAAGCGAATCCCTGACCGCGGCATTGAGCGCCCAATCGGCGTCGAGCGCGACGCCCGAGTCCGGGTCGCCGGAATCCGGGCGTGGCACCGCGATGCCCGGGCGCGAGCGATAGTAGAACTCGCTCGAATAGGGCACGAGCAGGCTCGCGCCGTCGTAGGCGCCGCGAAGCATGACCACCAGGAGCTTTGCGTCGCCGGGCGCGGCGGCCCACAGCTTCACGTTCAGAAGCGCAAGTGCGCCGGGAATGCCTGCGCGGATGAAGTCCCGTCTTTTCATCGCGTCCTCCTACCGGTACATGAACTCGGGCGCCGACAACACGAGCGCCGCCCACTCTTCCGCGTCCGCGGACTTGAGG
>JBGPTG010000279.1:0-4893 GCA_041490545.1 Gammaproteobacteria bacterium | reverse complement strand
CTCGCGGGGATTAGGCCGCGAGAGCGAAACGCTCGTCGTTTGCGTTTGTAAGTTTCCCGATGGATTTACGAGGTCACTGGTCCTCGGCATGCCCTGCGCTGTTTCGATGCCCACGTCGAAACCAGGTCGCCCCCGATTTCTCTGCAGCACTGCAATTATCCCATAGATGCGGCCGCGCCCGCCGCTATTCAAGGGGGCTAGCGGGGGGCGCCTTCGCCGGCCTCGACCAATACCAGCTCGTTTTCGCCGACGTTGTTCCTGCGGCGGAACGCGGCGGCATCCCTGTACTCCTGCGAATTGAAGCAGGCGACGCCCTGCTCGAAGGTCGGAAATTCGATCACGACGAAGCGTGTGAATTTTTCCGGGCCCTCCAGGGTCTGGTGGCGGCCGCCGCGGGTCAGCACCTTCGCCCCGTACTTGGCGAGGATCCGCGGAACCTGGTCGGAGTATTTCCTGTATTCCACGGGATCGTTCACTTTTGCGCGCGCTAACCAGTAGGCCGGCATGGCTTGCTCCTTCGAGATTGCTGTCGTTTACGGTCCGAGCAGTTCGAGGATCTCGCGCGGATGCGAGACGAGCGCGTCGGCGCCCCAGTCGCGCGGATCCTGTCCTTCTCCCAGGTAACCCCATCCGGCGACCGCGACCCGCATGCCGGCGGAGCGGGCGGCCTGCACGTCGCGCAGGTCGTCGCCAACGTAGATGCAGTCCGCGGGAGGAAGCGCGAGCAGCGACGCGGCGAGGAGCAGGGGCGCCGGATGCGGCTTGATGTGCGGCGTCGAGTCGCCGCTCACGATGCAGGCCGCCAGATGGTCCACGGCAAGCAGGTGCAGCAAAGGCTCGCTGAATCGCTTCCCCTTGTTGGTCACGATACCCCAGGGCAGCTTGAGCACCCTGATTCTCGCGAGCAGCTCGGCGATGCCGTCGAAGAGGCGCGTCTCCACGCACAGGTCTTCGGCATAGAAATCGAGGAAGCGGTCGCGGAGCGCCGCGTAGCCTTCATCCCCGGGCGATGTGCCAAAGCCGGCGGCGAGCAGGCCGCGCGCGCCGGCGGAGGTGTGCGGGCGGGTAACTTCAGGCGGCAGCGGCGCGAGTCCCTGCAAGGCGCGCACGCGATTGAGCGCGAGCGCGAGGTCCGGCGCCGTGTCGGCGAGAGTGCCATCGAGATCGAACAGCACTGCGCGAATGCCGCTCAACGGTTTTCGCGGGTGCTGTGCACCAGGTAGTTGACGCTGGCGTCGGTGCCGAGGGAGTAGCTGCGCGTGATCGGGTTGTAGTTCATGCCCCTGATCTCGCGCACTTCGAGTCCCGCCGCGCGGCAGTGGCGGGCGAGCTCGGAGGGTTTCACGAACTTGAGGTAGTCGTGCGTACCTTTCGGCAACAGCTTGAGGACGTACTCGGCGCCGATGACGGCGAAGACATAGGACTTGAGATTGCGGTTGATGGTGGAGAAGAACACTTGGCCTCCTGGACGCGCAAGGCGCGAGCACGCGCGTACGAGGCTCCCCGGATCCGGAACATGCTCGATCAGCTCCATGCAGGTGACGACGTCGTAGGTCCCGGTCTCGCGCTCGGCAAGGTCTTCGGCGGAGACCGCTTCGTAGTCGACCGCGACCCGGCTCTCCAGCCGGTGCAGCTGCGCGACCTTGAGCGCTTTCTCCGACAGGTCGATACCCTTGACGCGCGCGCCGCGCCGCGCCATGGCCTCGGCGAGAATGCCGCCGCCGCAACCTATGTCGAGGACGTTCCTGCCGTTGAGCGGCGCGATGGCGTCGATCCAGTCCAGGCGCAGCGGATTGATCTGGTGCAGCGGCTTGAACTCGCTCTCCGGATCCCACCAGCGGTGGGCGAGCGCGCTGAATTTCTCCAGCTCCAGCGGGTCAACGTTGACAGGCGCGGTCATCGGCGATGGCGGGGCGCGGAGTGTCGGCTTTGCGCAAATAAAAAAGCCCCGCCATAGGCAGGGCTTTTCAAAGCGCGCCGGTCTATTTTACGGCGGACCCGACCGCCTCGACGTCGGCGCGGCGATTCGGCTGCAGGCACGCGATCAATTCCTTGGTCTTTTTGTCGCCCTTGCAGTCCTTCACCGGCTGGCGCTCGCCCTTGCCTTCGGTGTAGACGCGGCTCGCGGCGATGCCTTTGCTGACGAGGTAGGCCTTGACGGAGTCTGCGCGGCGCACCGAGAGCTTCATGTTGTAGGCGTCCCCGCCGAGCCGGTCGGCGTGGCCGACGGCGATGACCACTTCGAGGTTGACGTTGCGCAGCTTGCCGACGAGGTCGTCGAGCTTGCTTCTGGCATCGGGCCGGATCACGTAGCGGTCGAAATCGTAGTTCACCGTGGAGGCGGTGGTGACTTTCTCCGACTTGGGCGCGGCGGGTGCTGCTTGCGGAGCCTGGGCCGGCGGCGGCACCGGCAGAGCCTGGCGCGGGGCGGGAGCGGGCGCGGGTGTCGGCGCAGGTGCAACGGTTTCCGGTGTCGAAGCGCATCCCGCAATCGCCAGCAGGACCATCGCGGATAATGCGGTGCTCAATTTCATCGTCATGCTTTCTCTCCTTGGTTTTATTGCCCTGTTCAGACCGCGTCTGTTAGCTCTCGTGATTCGGCTGAACGGTGCGTGCCTTTAACTTGGTTTCTCTGGATCCCGGGAATCGGCTACTTTACTCAGATCTGGCCGCTTTGATTCTGCAGCTAACTTATTGTGCCACAAAAGAATACGGTTATTCAAGTTGCGCTCCGCCGGGCCGAGCAACTCGCCGTCCATGACGCGCGCGACTCCGGCGACCCAGACGTGCGACACATGCTCGCGTCCGGCAGCGTAGACGAGATGCGAAACGACGTCGTAGCAGGGCGCGAGTTCAAGAGAATCCAGCGCGACCGCGCACAGATCGGCGACTTTGCCCGGAACCAGCGAGCCGATCGAAGCTTCCAGGCCGAGGGCGCGCGCGCCGTGCAGCGTCGCCGCGGCCAGCGCCTGGTGGGCCGGCATGGCCTGGGCATCCTCCGCGACCGCCTTTGCCAGCAATGCGGCGCTGCGCATTTCCTGGAAAAGGTCCAGGCGATTGTTGCTCGCCGCGCCGTCGGTCCCCAGCCCGACGTTGATGCCGCGCTCGAGCATCGCCGCCACCGGGGCGAAGCCGCTCGCGAGCTTCAGATTCGAGGAAGGGCAGTGCGCGACCGATGCGCCGAAACGCGCGAGCGTGTCGAGTTCCTGGTGGGTGGTGTGCACGGCGTGCACGGCGATGAGCCGCGGTCCGAGCAGCCCGAGCGCCTGGAGGCGCTGCAGCGGCCGCACGCCGTGCTGCGCGAGGCTTTCCTCGATCTCATGGCGCGTCTCGTGCACGTGCATGTGGATCGGAACGTCGAGCTCCTCGGCGATGGTGGCGATTCGCGTAAAGGTGCGGTCGCTCACCGTATAAGGGGCGTGCGGAGCCATGCAGAACGACACGAGCGGCTCGTCCTTGAAGGCGTCGCGCGCGGCGAGCCCCTTGGCGATGTAATCGTCGGCGTCCGCGGCATAGGGAGTCGGGAATTCGAAGGCGATGATCCCGATTGCCGCGCGCATTCCGGCTTCGAGCGCGGCCTGCGCCGCGGCTTCCGGGTGGAAATACATCTCGTTGAAACAGGTCACGCCGCCGCGCAGCATCTCGGCGCAGGCGAGGAGGGTACCGTCGTGGACAAACTCGGGCGACACATGTTTCGCTTCGGCGGGCCAGACGTGGTCCTTCAGCCAGGTCATCAAGGGAAGATCGTCGGCCAGCCCGCGCATCAGCGTCATCGACGCGTGGGTGTGGAGGTTGACCAGTCCCGGAATCAGCGCGTGCTGCTCCAGGCGCACGTGCTCGGTCGGCCGGTAAAGCCGCTCGGCCTCGGCCGAGGGCAGAATCGCGGCGATGCGGCCCCCGGTTACGGCGATGCTGTGATCGGCGAGCACGGTCGCATCGGGTTCCACCGGGATCACCCAGCGGGCGCTGACGAGCAGGTCGACCGGCTGCATCTGCGCTCCTTCAACGGTCCGCATTTGGCTTCACATCCGGCGGGGAAACCGGCGCGCGAGCGCCGGTCGGGGCATTAAAACAGGCCGCGAGAGCTTGTCCCGCGGCCGGTCGTCTATTTTGCCGGGCCCTTGATCGAAATGATGGCGCGCCGGTTCGGGGCGAGGCAGGCGATCAGGTCAGCGCGCTTGTTGCTGTCCGGGCAGAATTTCGCCGGCACGGTCTTGCCCATGCCGATCGTCTCGATTCTGTTGCGATCCGCGCCCTTGCTGACCAGGTAGGCCTTGACGCTGTCGGCACGACGCTCGGAGAGCTTCTGGTTGTACTGCTGGCTGCCGATCCGGTCGGCGTGTCCCTCGACCACGACCGCTTCCACGCTGGCGCAGGTCGCGAGCCTGCCGATCGCGTCCCGATCCAGGCGCGCCTTCGCCGCGGGGGTGAGCGCGTATCGATCGAAAGCGAAGGTCTCGTCCTTCTGGAAAGTCACCGACGCGTCGCAGCGCTTGGGCGCGGCGGGCGCGGCGGTTGGCGCCGGGGCCTGAGCCTGCGCCGGCGGGGGCACCGGCAGCGACTGGCGCGGCGTGGGCGCCGGCGCGGGGGCAGGAGCGGGCGCGGGTTCCGGAGTGCTCGCGCAAGCGGCAAGCAAGGCGAAAGCCGAAGCTGCAAAAGCCATTGTGTGCGTCTTCATTTGGATTCTCCTCCTCGATCGATCGGCTGCGAGTGCGGCCTCGACGGCTAGCGCGAAATCATACACCACACTCGCAAGGGCCGAGCGCGGAACGCCGCGAGGCCTCACGCGCAGGTGGTTCGGCCTCTCTTTAGCTGATAAAATTTCGCCTTTCCCGAACCCTCACGCTGTTTCGCGTCTGAAGCGCTCATGGATCAATTTGCCAAGGAAACTCT
>JBGPTG010000278.1:0-4909 GCA_041490545.1 Gammaproteobacteria bacterium | reverse complement strand
CGCGTGTTCGTCGACGACGCCACCACGCCGGTCACGTTCTGGGTCGGCAGCAACCACGGCGCCTCAATCATCAGGTTGCAGCCGTCCGATTGAGATTGCTTGTTTTCCGATACGGGGGCATATTGTTGCGGCCTGAACGTGGCGGATCATCCAACAAAGGGGGAGCGAACACCATGGACAAGAAACGATCGATCTACTTGGCAGTGACAGCAGCCGCAGTCGCCTTGGCCTTGGGCGCCTGCCTGAGCACGCCGCAGGGCTCGAGCGGCGGTAACAACGACATCCGCGGCGTGGTCACCGGGCCGAACGGCCCCGAAGCCGGGGTCTGGGTCATCGCCGAAACGAACGATCTTCCGACGAAATTCGCCAAGGTCGTCGTCACCGACGACCAAGGGCGCTATCTCATCCCTGAGCTTCCGAAAGCCAACTACGCCGTGTGGGTGCGCGGCTACGGGCTGGTCGATTCGCCCAAGGTGCAGAGCGACCCAGGTCGGACGCTCAACCTCACCGCAGTCGTGGCGCCGAGCGCCGCTGCGGCGGCCGAATACTATCCTGGCATGTACTGGTATTCGCTGCTCCAGGTTCCACCGACAAACGAATTCCCCGGCACCGGCGACAAGGGCAACGGCATCGCGCCGACCATGAAGACGCAGAACTACTGGGTGGATTCGGTGAAGAACTCCTGCCAGTCCTGCCACGCGTTCGGCTCCAAGGGCATCCGCACCGTGCCGAAGGAATTCGGTCCCGGCTTCGCGGGCTGGGCACGCCGTACGCAATCCGGGCAGGCCATGTCGAACATGGCGCTGACCCTGGGCTACATGGGCCCCGAAAGGGCGCTCAAGCAATTCGCCGACTGGACCGACCGCGTCGCGGCGGGCGAGCTGCCTTTCGCGAAGCCCGAACGCCCGAAGGGCCTCGAGCGCAACATGGTGGTCAGCATGTGGGATTTCTCCACTCCGAAATACTATCTCCACGACGGGATCTCGAGCGACAGGAACAATCCGACGGTCAACGCCAACGGCCCGATCTACGGCGCGCCCGAGGAGAGCACCGACCTGGTACCGGTTCTCGATCCGATCAAGCACGAGGCGAAGCAGATCCCTCACCCGTACCGCGACCCCAAGACGCCGTCCTCGCTCAGCTTGCCGATGCAGCCGTCTGCCTACTGGGGGAAGGATCCGATCTGGGACGGCCACAGCAGCATTCACAACGCGATGATGGATTCCCAGGGCCGCGTATGGTTCTCTGCGAGGATACGGCCGATAGGTGCAAATCCGGCCTACTGCAAGAAAGGCTCCGATCATCCTTCGGCCAAAGTCGCGCCGCAGGAAAACTCTTTCCGTCAGATCTCCATGTACGATCCGAAGACGGGCAAGTGGTTGCACATCGACACCTGCTTTTCCGTGCATCACCTTTATTTCGCCAAGGACGCCAACGAAACGCTGTGGACGAGCGCCGGCCCACCCAATAGTGGCGTGGTCGGCTGGGTGAATACCAAGATGTTCCTCGAGACCGGCGACGAGGCGAAATCGCAGGGCTGGACGCCGATCATTGTCGATACCAACGGCAACGGCAAGCGCGACGCCTGGGTCGGGCCGAACGATCCGATCGACCCGGCGAAGGACAAGCGCATCATGGCGGCGTTCTACGGCGTCATGCCGAGCCCGGTGGACGATTCGATCTGGGGCCAGGCAATGGACGTCGGTTTCTCCCGCGTCGACCAGGCCGGCTACCTCATCCGCCTCGTGCCGGGGCCGAATCCGTCGGAAACCGCGCTCGCCGAAGTCTATCTGCCGCCCGAGGGCGGTTTCGGTTCGCGGGGCCTCGACATGGATCTGAACGGCGTCGCCTGGACGACGCTCGCGAGCGGACACATGGCGAGCTTCGACCGGAGGAAGTGCAGAGGACCCCTCAACGGCCCGACTGCGGCGACCGGAAAGCACTGCCCCGAGGGGTGGACGCTCTACAGAATGCCGGGGCCGCAATTCAAGGGCCTAGACGCTTCTGGCAGCGCTAACCACGCCTACTACATCTGGGTGGATCGCTACAACACACTGGGACTGGGGGCGAACGTGCCGATCGCCTCGACGAACGGCGGCGAGTCGCTCCTGGCAGTAGTGGATGGCAAGCTCGTGGATCTGCGTGTCCCGTATCCCCTGGGCTTCTTCACCAAGCTCGTGGACGGCCGCATCGATGACCCGAACGCCGGCTGGAAAGGACGGGGCCTGTGGACGATGTCGGGCACGCGCACGGTGTTCCACAACGAAGGCGGCACGCAGAACCGGCCCAAGGTCTACAAGCTGCAGGTGCGGCCGGATCCGCTGGCGAACTGAGCTGATCTGGTAACTGTCTCGGGAGGGCGTTGGTTTCACCAACGCCCTCTTTTTTTCATCCACGCCACCCGAAGAGTACTCGCGACGGATGAGCGATCTACCTGGCTAACGCCCTCAGGTACGAGACAAGCTGCCAGACCTGCTCGTCGCGCAGCGCGTGGAAGCTGGGCATGCTCGTTCCCGGTGAACCGTTCCGGATGATCCAGAAGAGCTGACCGTCGGGAATGCCGTTCACGGTCTGCGCGCAGGCGAAGTTGCGCGGCGGCGGATCGAACTGTGCGGCGAGCGGCCCCTGGCCGTCACCCATGATGCCGTGGCACACCTGGCAAGCCGGCTTGGCGTCTTTTTCGTAGAACCTGCGCCCGGACGCAATCTCGTCTGCATTGCCGGCGAGCGGATTGGAGAGCTTGTAGATCGCCTCCGGCGCCTTGCCGGTGAAGCGCGGCTGCGGACACTGGCTCGCGGGAGGATAGGCGCTGCCGGCACAGGCGCTAAGCAACGCAAGGGATACCGCCAGTCCCGCGCCGATTTTCGTTCTCACGCCATCGCTCCGCTCGTTCCCGATCTTGCACCTATCATGCGACCGAAAGCGCGCCGGGTTCTTGATCCAGCGCAAACCCGCAGTGGCGAGGCACCCGCTGCCGCGCGCGGTCGACCAGGATCGCCCGAGGTTCTGTTCCTCTCAGCGGGAAGCTGGCAAGGCACCCGCGTGCGGGATAGACTGCCGCAAACGAAGTCAAACAAAGGAGGGGTGTCATGATGAGAAAAGGCATTGCTTTGCTGTCCCTGTCGCTCGCGCTGGGTCCGGCCTGGGCCGACGATGACCACGAAGGGCATTTTCCGCGGGACGCGAGTTTCAAGACGCTGGTCTTCACGCCCTTCCCGATCGAAGGCCTCAGCGGTGATGACGCGGGCAATCTGTATACGACTGGCCGCCCGAGCGGCGCTGCCTGCCCGGTATGGCGCATCTCCGCCGCCAGCCCGTCACTCGCTACCGTCGGCTTCGTCCCGGCGCCGTGCAGCCCGTCCGGCATCACCTTCAACGCCTTCGGCGGCCTGTTCATCAGCGACAACGACAAGATCTGGACCCTGACCCCGAACGCGGTCACCCCGCCGACGGCGACCATCTATGCGAGTGGCGTGCCGGGAACGAACGGCCTCGCCTTCGATCGCGACGGCAATATCTGGACCGGCGACGGCACCACTGGGCAGGGCCGCGTCTGGAAGATCGCACCCGGCGGAATTGTCACCGAAATGTTCCGCGTCCAGCCGCTCGCCAACGAGGTCAACCTGGTCGCAGGCGTCGGCGGCGTGGGACGCGATATCCGTTCGCTCCCGCCGGGGGCGATCACGGTGACGGCGACCACGCGCAACGCGCAGAACACCGCGGGTTCGCAGCCTCTCGTGGCGAACGGCGTGGCCTTCGACCGCGACGGCGGCCTGTACATCGCCGACACCGCGCGTGGCGCGATCTGGAAGGTGGAGTTCGACCGCCACGGCAACCTTCGCAGCGGCACCGGTTGCGACACGACCTTTGCGCCGAATACGCTGTGCCTGGAGAACATCCTGGTGACGCATCCGCTGCTCGAAGGCGTGGACGGTATCGCCCTCGACGTAGCGGGCAACATCTGGGCCGCAGCGAACGAGCGCAACGCCATCGTCGCGGTCACCCCGCGCGGCCGCGTCATCGAGGTGTTCCGCAATCCGCCGAACGCAGCGCGCCTGCGCAACGACGGGCCGCTGGAGACTCCCACCAGCCCGTTCCTACTGCGCCACCTGTTCTGCACCGCCAACTCCGACGGTAACCGGCGCGACAATTCGCCGAACACTGCCGGCGAGATCAAGCCGGCGGGCCCGAATGTGGGCAAGATCTCCTGCATGGATCAGCCGCTCAGGATCCCCGGGCTGCGGCTCCCGCTGTAGCGCAAGCTCGAAATGGAAAAAGCCCCGCTGCGCGGGGCTTTTTTTGATTACGAGACCACCCAGTGAACTCTTCTGCTTCCACTGCCTTTCGCCGTGCCGCGCGGCAGCTCGCGTGGGCGCTCGCGGTATTCGCGCCGGGCGTGCTGCCGGGCAGTGCGTTTGCGCAGCCCGCGCAGCGCCTCGTCAAGAAACCGCAGCCCGCCCTCTCCGTAGCCCGCCTGGAAAAGGCCCTCCACGATCTCGTCAACCGCGAGCGCCGCGCGCAAGGCCTCGAGCCGCTCGCCCGGGACGCAACGCTCGCCGTGGTGGCGCGCAACCACAGCGACGACATGGCGAAGCGAAACTATTTCAGCCATCAATCCCCCGAAGGCGAGGGCTTCGGGGCGCGGTATGCGCGGGCACGCTACAAGTGCGCCCTGCGCGTCGGCGACACCCTCCACCTCGGCGCCGAAAACCTAGCCCAGGGCAATCTCTACGCCTCGGTGACGACCGTAAACGGCGTGCAGACTTTCGACTGGAACTCGGAAGCGCAGATCGCCGGCGCGGCGGTCGCCGGCTGGATGGACAGTCCCGGCCACCGTGCCAATCTCCTCGCGCGCCAGTGGAGGCACGAGGGCATCGGTGTCGCCATCGGACCGGATCGCAAGGTCTAT
>JBGPTG010000277.1:0-4912 GCA_041490545.1 Gammaproteobacteria bacterium | reverse complement strand
TCGAGCGCCTCGGCGACGCGCCACATGCGGTTGAGGTCGCGGCCGTAGAAGTACGACGCGAGGCCGAATTCGGTGTCGTTGGCGAGGCGGATCGCTTCTTTCTCGTCCTTGAAGCGAAACAGCGGCGCGACGGGGCCGAAGGTTTCTTCCTTCGTCACTTTCATCGTGGTGTTGACATTGGCGAGCACGGTCGGCTCGAAGAACGTGCCGCCGAGCGCGTGGCGCTTGCCGCCGGTCAGCACTTTCGCGCCTTTCGACAGGGCGTCGCTGATGTGTTCTTCGACTTTGGTCACCGCGGCCTTGTCGATCAGCGGACCCTGCACGACCCCGGGCTCCATGCCGTTGCCGACTTTCATCGCCTTCACTTTTTCGGTGAGCTTGGCGGCGAACGCGTCGTACACCTTGTCCTGAACCAGCAGCCGGTTCGCGCACACGCAGGTCTGGCCGGTGTTGCGGTACTTGGAGGCGAGCGCGCCTTCGACCGCGGCATCCAGGTCGGCGTCGTCGAAGACGATGAACGGGGCGTTGCCGCCGAGTTCCATGGAAGCCTTCTTCACCGTCTTCGCGCACTGCTCGAGCAGCAGCTTGCCGACTTGGGTCGAGCCGGTGAAAGTGATCTTGCGCACGATCGGATTGGAGGTCATCTCCCCACCGATGGCGGAGGAGCTTCCGGTGAGCACGCTGAATGCGCCTTTTGGAATTCCCGCACGCTCGCCGAGTTCGGCCATTGCGAGCGCAGAGTAAGGAGTCGCGGTGGCGGGCTTGAGTACCATGGTGCAGCCGGCCGCGAGCGCGGGGCCGGACTTGCGCGTGATCATGGCGTTGGGGAAATTCCACGGCGTGATCGCCGCGCACACCCCGATCGGCTCCTTGAGAACGACGATGCGCTTGTCGGCCTGATGTCCCGGAATGGTGTCGCCGTAGATGCGTTTCGCTTCCTCCGCGAACCATTCGATGAAGGAGGCGCCGTAGGAGATCTCGGCGCGTGCTTCGGCGAGCGGCTTGCCTTGTTCGGCCGTGAGGATCCTGGCGAGGTCTTCCTGGTTCGCCATCATCAGGTCGAACCATTTGCGCAGGATGTTGGAGCGTTCCTTGGCGGTTTTCGCGCGCCAGGCGGGCATCGCGGTGTTGGCGGCTTCGATGGCGCGGCGCGTTTCGGCGGCGCCCATGTTGGGGATGGTGCCGAGAATTTCGCCGGTGGCCGGATTGTTCACCGGAATCGTCTTGCCGCTGTCGGCATCGACCCATTTCCCGTCGATGTAGCACTGCTGGCGGAAGAGCGTGGGGTCCTTGAGGTTGAGGGCGGCGATGCCGGAAATCTTGGGATCGTTCATGGGAAGCTCCGATGGAAACGGGGAGGCCGGCCGGGTGGCCAGGACCGCAAATTTTACCGCAAAAACCCCCGAGGGCCTTACTTCAGGATCCGCGAGAGGTCGCTGTAGTCATCGGTCCACAACCTGATTCGTGTCGTGCCGACGACCCGCTCGGCGGATTCCGCCAGGCCCTTGCCTTCGAAAGCCGCGGCGGAACGCGACAGCAGCATCCAGTCGGACCGGTAGACCCCTTCGTCGTCGACGTCGTCGTTCTCCACTTGCCGCAGTACGAGGCGATGGTGGCGCGCCGCCTCCTGCACCACCGGCACCAGGTCGAGGTAGCGGTTCGAGATGTGCACGGCGAGAATGCCCTCGGGCTTGAGGTGGCGCAGGTACACGCCGATGGCTTCGGCGGTGAGCAGGTGTACGGGAATCGCGTCGCTCGAGAAGGCATCCAGCGCGAGCACATCGAAGTTCTGCGCCGCTTCGCGCTCGAGCGTCAGGCGGGCGTCCCCGAGTGCGACTTCCACCGCAGCGCGGCTGTCGTTGAGAAAGCTGAACTCGGTGCGCGCCAGCTCCACCACGCGGGGGTTGATGTCGTAGAAACGGAACACGTCGCCCGGCCTTCCGTAGGCGGCGAGCGTGCCCGTGCCCAGTCCCACCACGCCGACCCGCACCGGGCCGCGCTCGCCTTTGTCGAGGATAGACAGGCCGATGCCCGACACTTTCCCGTAATACGTCGTCGGCCAGTTGCGCCGCTCGGGATCGAGAAACTGGCGGCCGTGGATGATGGTGCCGTGCGAGAGCGAGCGCATCGCCTCCGGACCCTCGCCCGAGTCGCTCACGTTGAGCACGCCGTAGAAATTGCGCGAAATCACGCGTGTGTCGGCGGAACTGGCGCGGTATTCCTGCACTAGCACGTAAGCGAGCGCGGCGCTCAAGGCCGCGAGCAGCAGCTGCACGAGCTTGCCCCAGCGGCCGTGGAGCACGCTGGCGCGGTCGCGGTACAAGGCGGCGAACACCAGCAGGCACACGGCGAACATGCCGAGCGGCAGCTCGTAGAGATCGTCGAACACGTTCGGCGCCACCAGGCCCACCAGCACGCCGCCGAGCGCGCCGCCCAGCGCGAGCATCAGATAGAAACCGGTGAGGTAGCGCGGATGCGGCTTGGAGCGCGCGAGTTCGCCGTGGCACACCATGCAGGCCGCGAACAGCGTCGCCGAATAAAGTGGGATCATGCTCCAGATGCTGGGGTTCGACTTCGACAGCGTCACGCAAACCGCGGCGAGTCCCGCGCCGAGCAAGGGCAGAAACAACCAGCGGCGGTACCAGCCCGAAGCGTCGAAACACAACACGAAGCTGAGCAGGTACAGCGCGAGCGGCACCACCCAGAGAAACGGGATGGCGGCGATGTTCAGCGTCATGTGGCTGGTGAACGCCAGCAGCAGCACCGAGGCGCAGCACGCGAGCGCGGCCCACAGCGCCTGCAGGCCAAGCGTCGGCGGTTCCGACTCCCCCGGGGCCGGTATCGCGGTTTCGGCACTCCGGCTGCGCCACGCGAGCGTTCCGCAAAGCAGCGCGAACAGCACAAAGCCCGCGGACCAGACCGCGGCCTGGCGGCCGAGCGCAAGCCAGGGCTCGACGAGCAGCGGATAGGAGACGAGCGCCAGCATCGAGCCCAGGTTGGAAAGGGCGAACAGCCGGTAGGGAACCGCACCCTGGTGCGAGCGCGCGTACCAGGCCTGCACCAGCGGTCCGGTGGTGGAGAGCATGAAGTAGGGCAGGCCGACGCTGGTCGCGAGCAGGCCGAGTATCAGCCAGGTCGGGTCGGCGCCGCCCGCGGGCTTCCATGAGGCGCTCGCAGCAAGCGGCAGCGTCGCCGCGGCGGCAACCAGCAAGGCGACGTGGACGTAGCGCTGCGCCCGCGTCTGCAGGCGGATGTAGGCGTGCGAGTAGATGTAGCCCGCGAGCAGCACCACCTGGAAGAACAGCATGCACACCGTCCACACCGCCGCGGTGCCGCCGAACCAGGGCAGGATGCTGCGCGCGATCAGCGGCTGCACCTGGAAGAGGAGAAAGGCGCTGAGGAAAATCGTGACGGCGTAAAGGAGCATGGGATGGGAAGAAGGAGTCGCGCGGGCACGGCACTCCGGCGTAACGCCGCTGCTGCCGCGGGCGCCGCGCGGATTCAGAACGTGCCGGGATAGATGCCGCCGTCGATGAGGAGGTTCTGCCCGGTGATGTACGACGCCTGCATGCTGCACAGGTAGGCGCAGGCGTCGCCGAATTCCTCGGGCGTGCCGAAGCGCCCGGCCGGGATCGCTTTCTCGAGATCGCGCTTCACTTCCTCCATCGATTTCCCCTTTTGCTTCGCGGCGTACTCGGTGTTGCTCTTCAGCCGGTCGGTCCAGAAGCGTCCGGGGAGCAGGTTGTTGATCGTGACGTTGTGCGCGACGGTCTGGCGGGCGAGCCCGGCGACGAAGCCGGTGAGTCCGCTGCGCGCGCCGTTCGACAAGGCGAGTTCGGCGATCGGCGCCTTGACCGCGCTGGAGGTGATGTTGACGATGCGCCCGAAGCGACGCGCGATCATGCCGTCGACCGTGGCTTTGATGAGATCGATCGGCGTGAGCAGGTTGGCGTTGAGCGCCTTGCCCCAGTCCTCGCGCGAGAATTTCCGGAAGTCCCCGGGCGGCGGGCCGCCGGCGTTGGTCACGAGGATGTCGGGGTTGGGGCAGGCCGCGAGCACGGCGATGCGCCCCTCCTCGCTGGTGATGTCGCCCGTCACGGTGATCACGGTCGCGCCGGTGGCGGCGCGGATCTCCTCGGCGGCTTTTTCGAGGGTCCGGCGATCGCGCGCGATTACGGTGACGCGGCAGCCTTCGCGCGCGAGCGCGGCGGCGCAGCCGCGGCCAAGGCCCTTGCTCGCGCCGCATACGAGCGCGTCTTTGCCACGAATGCCCAGGTCCACTACGCACCTCCAGCGAGAATCGTCACGCCATTGCTTTCGTTTTCGCCGGCCGCAGCGTCACCAGCATAACCCCGGCCAGCACCAGCGCGACGCCCGCCCATTGTACCGGGGCGAGGGTCTCGTCCAGGCCCGTCCAGGCGAAAAAAATCGTGGTGACCGGGCCGAGCGCCCCGAGCAGCGCCACCTGGTTGGCGCCGATGCGGCGCAGCGCTTCCGCGGTGAGGAACACCGGCAGCACCGTCGAGAACACCGCCATCGCCGCGGCGAGGGCATAGACGCCGGCCGGCAGCTCGAGCGCTGAGAGCGGCCGCAGCAGGAAGAACTGCGCGATGCAGAAAATGCTCGCGACGCTGGTCGCGTAAGCGGTGAAGCGCACCGAGCCGACGCGCTGCACCACCTGGCTGCCCGCGACGAGGTAGATCGCGTAGCCCACCGCGCTCGCGAACACCAGGCCCGCGCCAAGGGGCAGGTTCGAGTTCGCGCCGCCTGCGGCGTTGGACAGCACCAGCGGCAGCCCGGCGTAGCTGATCGCGAGCGCCGCGATCTCGCGTCCGCTCGGGTGCTTGCGCAGGAAAAGGAACGACAGGATAACCACCACCGTCGGGTAGAGAAACAAGAGCAGCCGGCCAAG
>JBGPTG010000276.1:0-4913 GCA_041490545.1 Gammaproteobacteria bacterium | reverse complement strand
TGAACGCAATCACCGAGGCGAAATACAGCAAGTCACGGGAGTCGAGCACGCCCTTCTGGAAACCGTCGTAGTGCGTGAGCACGGAAAACTTGACGACGAATTCGACCAGCGCGGGACTCGCCCAGCGCGCGAGCAGGTCGGTGAGCGGCGAGAACCCGGTCAGGATCAGGAACAGGCACAGCACCACCGCGAGGATGAAAGCGATGACCTGGTTGCGCGTGAGTGCCGAAGTCATGCAGGTGATAGCGAGATACGTCCCGGCGAGCAGCGCCGCGCCCACGTAGCCGCTGGCGATGACGCCGTTGTCGGGATCCCCCAGCCAGTTCACCGTGATCGCGATGGGGAAGGTCAGCACGAGCGCGAGGACGAGAAAGGCCCAGGATGCGAGGAACTTCCCGAGTATCGCCTGCCAGCTGGCCACCGGCATGGTGAGCAGCAGCTCGATCGTGCCCATGCGCCGTTCCTCCGACCACAGGCGCATCCCGACTGCGGGAACGAGGAAAAGGAACAGCCAGGGCAACCAGTTGAATAGCGCTGCGAGCGAAGCCTCACCCCGCTCGAAAAAACCGCCGAAGGTAAACGTGAAGAATCCCGCCAGGAGCAGGAAAATCACCAGGAACACGTAAGCGACCGGCGACTCGAAGTACGCCGAGAGCTCGCGCCTGGCGATGGTCCTGATGCCGGCCCAGTGCGCGATCATGCCGCCTCCCCAGCCACGATGTCCGATCGCGTGATCGAGCGAAAGAAATCCTCCAGCCGGCCGGTCGCGGACTTGGCCTTGAGTTCCTGCGGCGTGCCGTTGGCGACGATCCGGCCGCGGTCGATGATGATCGCCCGCGTGCACGCCGCCTCGACCTCATCGAGAATGTGCGTGGAGAAGATGATCGCCTTGTTCTCTCCCATGCGGCGGATCAGGCTGCGCACCTCGTGCTTCTGGTTGGGATCGAGCCCATCGGTAGGCTCGTCGAGAATCAGCACTTCGGGATCGTGCACCAGCGCCTGGGCGAGGCAGGTGCGGTGACGGAATCCCTTCGAGAGCGTGTCGATGGTCTGGCCGAGCACGCCTTCCAGGTGGCACAGCTCGACCACGCGGCCGACCGCCTTGCGGCGCGCGTCGCCGCGCAGGCTGCGCATTTCCGCGGCGAAATTGAGGAAAGACAGCACCGACATGTCGCCATACGAAGGCGCGGCCTCGGGAAGATAGCCGATGCGGCGCTTCACCTCGATCGGATGCGCCTGGACATCCATCCCGCACACCACGACTTTGCCGCTGGAGGGTGGAATGAATCCGGTGATGACGCGCATGGTCGTCGACTTGCCGGCGCCGTTGGGCCCGAGGAAGCCCAGCACCTCGCCGCGACCGACCTCGAACGAAATGTCTTCCACCGCGCGCTTCGGCCCGAACGACCTGCTCAGGTTCTGCACCTTGATCATTGCGCCCCTCCAGCCATGTTTTTCTTGCCTGTTTTTCTTGCCTGCGCCTCGCGAGGCCGTCCGGTCGCCACAACTCCCGGCCTTCCGCTTCACACAGACCCACGAAGCGGCGCGGAAGTTCCTCGACCCCACCATCGGCCGCACCGCCCTCAGCGCCGCGGCTTCTAAGCAAATCGCCAAGTCGTATGATCGCATCCCCCTTGTTCGCTTTCAAGGCGATGCACGCAGGCCGTATAATTTCCATTTCGCTTCGCCGGGCCGTTCGCTCCGCGGCGGCCGCTCTCAGGACTGCGCGATGACTCACGTCGTTACCGAAAGCTGCATCAAGTGCAAGTACACCGATTGTGTCGACGTCTGCCCCGTCGATTGCTTTCACGAGGGACCGAACATGCTCGTGATCGACCCGGATGAATGCATCGATTGCGCGGTCTGCATCCCGGAATGCCCGGTGAACGCCATTGTCCCCGAGGAAGATCTGCCCGAAGGGCAAAGGAAATTTACAGCGCTGAATGCCGAACTCACCAAGATCTGGCCGGTGATTACCGACAAGAAACCGGCTCCCGAGGATGCCGACCGGTGGAAGGACGTAAAGGACAAGCTGAAGCACATCGAGCGATAGACATCGGCCCTCTTTCAAAACCCCGCAGGCGCTCGACCCGCTTTCCCCGATCGTGCTGAAACTTGCCCACGGACTGTCCTTTGCCGACCTGTATCGTCGCGACGGGCTCCTCCGGCTAGACGCCGCCTTTGTCGAATCCTTGAGCGGCGTGGACGCCGCGCTGACTGCCCGCCTGCTCGCCGCGCGCGCCAATCCGCCGGCCCTGGATGCCAAAGCCGAATCGGCGCTGATCCTGGAAGTCGCGCCGCATCTCGATGATTTCCTCGCCGCCCTGCTCGGTATCGAGGCGGAATTCGCCGCGCTCGCCGCGCGGCATCACGAACTCGCCCCGCTGTATGCGGTAAAGCGCCAGTTCGTGCAGCGCCGCGCCGCCAACAAGATCAAGCCGGAAGAAGCCGCCGGATTCGACGGAGCCGCACTCGAATCGCAGCTGAAGGAAACGTTCGGCGGGCGCTTCGACGAGCTCGCCTTCGCCACCCACGTGGCCGGCTGGCTGGCCGACGAAGCTGCGCACGCGGCCGGGCTCGATCTGGCCCTGCGCTACGCCGCGTGGGCATTGCACTCGCCGGCGGGTCGCGAGCGCAATCGCGCCGGGGTCCTGTTCAAGGTGCCGGCCAGGGTCGATCCGAACGACCTCATCGTGCACGCGCAGAAGACCGAACGCGAGGGCGTCGTGGTCCACACCATACGGCCCGAGCATATCCGCCGCCGCCAGGGCTTCTCGCTCACCGACCCGGGCACCGATCTCGTCGGCGCGCTCGATCAGACCCACTATTGCATCCTGTGCCACACGCAAGGCAAGGACTCCTGCTCCAAGGGATTGCGCGAAAAGCCCGACGCAGCGGCCCCCGGCAAGGTCGCCTTCAAGAAGAGCGCGTTCGGAGTGAGCCTCGCGGGCTGCCCGCTCGAAGAGAAGATTTCCGAGTTCCACACGCTCAAGTCGCAGGGCCACGCGGTCTCCGCGCTCGCGGTGATCGTCATCGACAATCCCACCGTAGCGGTGACCGGCCACCGCATCTGCAACGACTGCATGAAGGCCTGCATCTACCAGAAGCAGGAGCCTGTCGACATCCCGCAGGCCGAGACGCGCACCTTGAAGGACGTGCTCGAACTGCCGTGGGGATTCGAGATCTATTCCCTGCTCACGCGTTGGAACCCCTTGAATTTCCGCAGGCCCCTGCCCCTTCCCGGCTCCGGGCGCAAAGTGCTGGTTGCCGGAATGGGGCCGGCCGGATTCACGCTGGCCCACTACCTGATGAACGACGGGCACGCGGTGGCCGGTATCGACGGCCTGAAGATCGAGCCGCTGCCCGAAAATTTCTCCGGCGTCAGTACCGACGGAACGCGCGTGCCTTTCGAACCGGTACGGGACGTAAGCACGCTGTATGAATCGCTCGACGACCGCGTCATGGCCGGTTTCGGCGGCGTCGCCGAGTACGGCATCACCGTGCGCTGGGACAAGAACTTCCTGAAGATCGCCCGGCTGCTGCTGGAACGCCGCGCGGAATTCGCGATGTTCGGCGGTGTGCGCTTCGGCGGGACGCTGGACGTCGAGGACGCGATGCAGATCGGTTTCGACCACGTGGCGCTGTGCATGGGGGCGGGCCGGCCGACCATGCTCGACACCCCGAACGGCCTCGCACGCGGGGTTCGCGCCGCGTCGGATTTTCTCATGGCCCTGCAGCTCACCGGCGCCGCCAAGGCGGATTCGATCGCAAACATGCAGTTGCGCCTGCCGGTGGTCGTCGTCGGGGGCGGCCTCACCGCAATCGACACCGCCACCGAATCCCTCGCCTACTATCTTGTGCAGGTGGAGAAATTCCTCACGCGCTACGAGATCCTCGCGGCGGAAGCCGGCGAAGACGCGGTGCGCGCCAAGTGGGACGACCAGGAACGCGAGATCGCCGAGGAGTTCCTCGCGCATGCGCGCGCGGTCCGGGCCGAGCGCGCGCTCGCCGAGCGCGAGGGCCGCGACGCCCGCCTCGTCGAGCTGCTGCAGCACTGGGGCGGCGTCACCATCGCCTACCGCCGCCGCCTCGTCGACAGCCCCTCCTACACGCTCAACCACGAGGAAGTGGAAAAGGCGCTCGAGGAGGGCATCGCGTTCGCCGAAGGCTTGACGCCGGTAGCAGTCGACGTGGACAACTACGGGGCCGTCCGCGGCATGCGCTTCGCGCGTCCGAGCGGAATGGGCGGCGAGAGTGCCGAGCATTGGCTGCCGGCGCACACGGTCTTCGTCGCCGCGGGGACGCAGCCGAACACCGTGCTCTCGCGCGAGCACCCTGCGCGCTTTGCGCTCGATGGGAAATATTTCCAGGCGTGCGACGAGGACGGCCGGCCGCTTACGCCGGAGCGGGCAACTTCCAAGCCCGGGCGCGCCGACGTGCTGCTCTCGCGCCTTCCCGACGGGCGCTTCCTCAGCTTCTTCGGCGACCTGCACCCCTCCTACTTCGGCAACGTGGTAAAAGCGCTGGGTTCGGCCCGCCAGGGCTACCCGGTGGTGTCACGCGCGCTCGCCAAACGCCCCCCGGCAAGCCCGGCGGAGACATCGGCGTTCTTCGCCGCGCTCGCCCGCGATCTGCTCGCCAGCGTGCACCGGGTCGAACGCCTCACCCCCACCATCGTCGAGGTCGTTGTCAGAGCGCCGCTCGCCGCGCGCAAGTTCCGCCCTGGGCAGTTCTACCGCCTGCAGAATTTCGAAACGCAATCCCCGCTGATCGAGAGTGCGTCGGCGAATACGCGCATGCAGATGGAGGGCCTCGCGATGACCGGCGCCTGGGTGGACGCCGAGCGTGGCCTGGTTTCCATCATCGCGCTGGAAATGGGCGGTTCCTCCGACCTGTGCGCCATGCTCAAGGCC
>JBGPTG010000275.1:0-4957 GCA_041490545.1 Gammaproteobacteria bacterium | reverse complement strand
TCACGCTGGTGCCGCTGTTGGTCATGCAGGGCGCGCTCGACGACAACGTGCTGCCGGCGGCGCAGGCGAAATTCGCCGCGACTTACAAGGCGGCGGGCGGCCAGATCGATTTCCACGTGTTCCCGGACAGCGAACACGAGTGGGTCGCGAAACCCGGTCCGCAGACCGACCGCGCCCGCGAGATGGTCAAGGCCTTTATCGCGCGCAGCCTGGCGGCCGGGAACCGCGCGGCAGGCTAGCCAACATGACTCTCCCGCCTCTTGTCGTAGCACTGTCATTCGGCCTTGCGGCCATGGCGCCCGTCGTGGCCGTGACCTTGGTGGTTCTCGCGGCCAATCCAAGGTGGCGCGCGCTCGGGGCATGGGGGCTGATAGTCGCGCTCGGCGCGGGTGCCGGATGTTTCCTCGTTTTCTTCGCGGTTTCTTCGGCGGCACAGCCTCTCGATTTGCGTTCCGGGCTCGTTGCGTTCGGCGCGGGCTTGTCGTTCGGCGGAGCCGTCGTTTGTTTGTGGGCCGTCGCCCGCAGAAAGCTCTCCGGGGGTCGCGCGGTTTAGGACTGGAGTCGCGCGAGCTACTCGCGGTGCTCACCCTTCTTTGCGGCCCGTTCCTTCTTGGCTGCTTCGCGCCGCTTTCTTTCACGATCGAGTTTCGCCTTCTCCGCCTTCTGCCCGCGCTCCTCGTGCAATTTCTGCTGCTTCTCGCGGCGCTGCTCCTGCTGCAGCCGGCGCTGCTGCAACACTGATTTCTTTTCGCCGCGCCGCTCCAGGTGCTCTTTGCGGCGCTGCTCGACAAGCTGCCGGCGCGCCTGCAGGCGTTGCTGAAGCCGCTGGTGCAGCCGGTCGTGCAGCCCCTGGAAGCGTCCCTCATTCCGGGTCGGGCGGAAAAATCCGGGAACGCGGTCGAGCACGCGCGGGCGCAGCGCGCCGCGGTGCGGGGCGAAACCCGCCTGGTTCGCCTTGACGCCGACTGTTCCCTGCGGCGTGCGTATCTCCGTCTCGCCGTTGTGCACGCGGTCGTAGGTCCCCGGCTCGCCCTCGCTGCTGCCCTCGGGAATGACGAGCGGCTCGTGCTCGGTGCCGCGTACGCCGATCGTCGCCGTGGACGTTCGCACGGTGTAATTCTGGCGGTTTACCCTCGCGATCCAGCCCGTGATCGAGCGAAACGAGCCCTGCAGGAGATTGAGAATGAAGCGGTCGTCCGACCCGCCTTCGGCCTTGAAGTCCTCGATGCTCATGTTTGTCTTCGGCCGGACGCCGATGTAGCCTCCGTCCTCCGTGTCGAAATGCATCTCGCCGTCGGCGCCGGTGACGATCCTCTCGCCCTTGTAGAGCGGGTCTCCGGATTTCGGGATGCGCGTTTGGCCCCGGGCATCGGACACGCGCACATCCCCTTCCACCAGCGCGACCTTTCCGGCGAGTACCGGCCCGGCCGCGTTGTCCGCCGAGTCGGCCGTGGATGCGCCTTGCGCGAGCGCAAGCGGCGCGGCAAAAGCGAGGATGAAGACGAGAATGCAGCGCGGCACGGGTGTCTCCCTGATGTACCGATCCGATTGTCCCCTTCCTCAGTCGGCCTTGATGCCCGCTTCCTTGACCACTTTTGCCCAGCGCGCTTTTTCATCGACGATGAACGTGCCGAGCGCTTCCGGGGTGCCGGCGCGCACTTCGGTGCCCTGTTTCGCCAGGAACTCTTTCATGTCGCTGGTATTCAGGATCCGGGTGAGTTCGGCGTTCAGCTTCGTCACGATCTCGCGCGGTGTGCCGGCCGCCGCGAGCAGGCCCTGATACGAGCCGGTTTCGAAACCGGGAAGCGTCTCGGCCACCGTCGGCAGCTCGGGCGCGGAAGGTACGCGCTGCGCGCTGGATACGGCGAGGCCTTTCAAGCGGCCGCCTTTCACCGACGGATAGGTGGCGAGCATGCCGTTGAACAGCACGTTGGCGTTGCCCGCGATCACGTCGGTGACCGCCGCCGAGCCGCCCTTGTAGGGGATGTAGGCCCACTGCACGCCGGTACGCGCCGCGAATTCGACGCCTGCGAGGTGCGGCGCGCCGCCGGTGCCCGAGTTGGCGAAATTGAGCTTGCCCGGATTTGCCCTGGCGTAGGCAATCAGCTCTTTCACGTTGCTCACCGGCACCGACGGATGCACCGCCAGCACGTGCGGCGAATACGACACCATCACGATCGGCGAGAAATCCTTTGCGGGGTCGAACGGCATGCTGGTATACACGCTCGGGTTGATCGCCAGCGCACCGACATCGGACAACAGCATGGTGGTGCCGTCGGGCGCGGACTTGGCGACGAAGTCCGCGCCGACGTTGCCGTTGGCGCCGGTGCGGTTTTCCACGATCACGGGCTGGTTCCAGACTTCGGTGATCCTGGGGCCAATGGCGCGCGCCAGGATGTCCGAAGTGCCGCCCGCGGCGAAGGGGACGACGATGCGGATCGGCTTGTTGGGGTACTGCTGGCCTTGAGCCGGCAGAGCGGCGAGCAGGCTCGCGGCGAGAACTGCGGCAACGCGTTTCATGGATGTCCTCCAGGTTCGCTCAAAGGCCGAGTGTGGACTACTTTCCCATCTGCGGCGCTTTTTGCAGCAATTCCGCCAGGTGTTGTTTCCACAGCACCGCATTGCCGGTAGTCCCATGCCCCCGCGTGTCGCCGCTCGCCGGAATCAGCACGTAGCGGCCGTTCCTCACGCGCTTGATCTCGCGCTCGAGGATGCCGAGCTCAGTCGGGTTGCGTTCGTCGTCGGCGGAGTTGATGGCGACGAGCGCCGCCTTGATCCGCTCGAGTCCGGGCGAGGGGTTGTAGTCGTCGGAAGACTCCCACTGGTACAGGACGTTGTTGGCGTCGCCGCGGAACGGCTGCGCCAGGCGCTGCGCGACTAGAGCGTCGGCCTTCGCGCGCGTGGACCCCTGATTGTAGAGCGCCTGCGATCCGCCGGAAGTGGCGATGCCGAACTGCACGAGAAGCGCCTGCATGCCGCGCGGCTGCGCGGTGTAGTTGCCGCCGTTCCAGTCCGGGTCGCGGCGGATCGATTCGACGAGGAGGCGCCGCAGCATCCAGTTGCGTCCCGACATCTCGGTCGGCTGGCAGGCCATGGGCACGAGCGCGTCCATGAAATCCGGATACTTCACGCCCCAGATCCATGTCTGCATCCCGCCCATCGAGTTGCCGAGCGCGAGGCGCAGGTGCTTGATGCCCAGTCCCTCGCTGACGAGGCGATACTGCGCGAGCACCATGTCGTCGTAGTTGTACCTGGGAAAGCGCGCGCGCAGGCCGTCGGAAGGCCGGGTCGATTTTCCGGTGCCCAGCGCATCGGGCAGGATGATGAAGTAGCGGCTCGCGTCGAGCGGCTGCCCCGGCCCGAAGAGCTCGCCCGCGAAATCCTTCGTGAGCAGGGTGGCGCCGGATCCGGCGGTTCCGTGCAGGATCAGTACCGGTTCGCCTGTTGGCGCGCCGACCGTGGTGTAGTGCAGGCGCACCTCGGGGAGAATTTCGCCTGAGTGAAAGTGGAAGTCGCGCGCGATCCAGTCGGCTTCCTTCGGGGCGGGGTAGTCCGCGGCCCGGCCCGAAAGGGCGGTCAAGGCGATCAGAGCGCCTGCCGCAAGCGAGAATGCCCTCATGAATTTCGTGACCCGCTCCCTCATGTCGATCCTCCAAGTGCGCCTGGGTTGATGGCCGAGCGCCTGCGTTTACCATTATGGGCGCACATGATGCCACCGGAATTGCCGGTGCGCGAGCGGCGGCACGCCGGTGAAGCGCGCCGGGAACACGCCCCGATCCTGTGAAAGCAGAACAGTGCGTGTGTGCTCTATTTGTCGAACCTGAGGGTTCGTTTCACCATTTCTGACGCAGCGATGCAGCTCGCGCCGGCCATCGCCGCGATCGCAAAGTCGATGCCGTGGAGTTCCCCGAACCTGAAGAGCTCCCGCAAAGTCGGGACGTAGAGAATGAGCGCCAGAAAGCCAAGGGCTCCGCCCACGATCCCCCATAGCGCGGCATTGCTTCGGCCCAGGGTCGCGAGGAGGCTTTGCGATCTCGACCGGCTGGTCAGTATCAGTCCCACGCTGGCGACGACCATGACCGCGAACGCGAGCGCACGCGCCTCCTCGGTGCTTTGGCCGCGCTGCAGCCCGATCCCGTAGACCGCCAGCAGCGCCACGAGAACCGCGGCGCCTTGCAGGGTGCCAAGGGTGACCGTGCCCCGGTCGAAGAGGGAGGTTCCGGGCGGTCGCGGCGGCCTGCGCATGGTGTCGGCGTCCTCGGGTTCGGCCTCGAACGCGATCGAGCATGCGGGATCGATGATGAGCTGCAGGAACAGAATGTGCACCGGCAGCAGCAGCAGCGGCCACCCAAGGGCTACCGGAACGAAAGACATTCCGACAATGGGAACGTGAACGGCAATCACGAAGGCGAAGGCTTTGCGCAGGTTGTCGAAGATCCTCCGCCCGACGCGAACCGCGGTCACGATCGAGGAGAAGTCGTCGTCGAGCAGCACCAGATCGGCCGCTTCGCGCGCCACGTCGGTGCCGCGTCCTCCCATCGCAATGCCGATGTGGGCGGATTTCAGGGCGGGGGCATCGTTCACACCGTCCCCGGTCATGGCGACCACTTCGCCGTTCGCTTTCAGTGCGCTGACAATGCGCAGCTTGTCTTCGGGCACCGCCCTGCAAAAGATGTTTACGTCACGAACGCGGTCCTGCAGTTCGGCGTCGGAGAGTTCTGCCAGTTCGGGGCCTGCGATGTAGCGGTTCCAGGAGTGCAGTCCGACCTGGCGCGCGATGCTGGTGGCCGTCGCCGGATAATCCCCGGTGATCATGATGATCCGTATGCCGGCGGCATGACTTTCGGCTATGGCTGACGGCACCGTCCCGCGTACGGGGTCGGCAAGCCCTATGAGCCCGAGGAATTCGAACGCAAAATCGTGCTGTATCGCGGGCAATTCTCCCTGCTGGAAGGCC
>JBGPTG010000274.1:0-4972 GCA_041490545.1 Gammaproteobacteria bacterium | reverse complement strand
TCAGGTTCGGGGCGCCAAGCGTCTGGTTGCCCTTGCCATCCGGTCCGTGGCAGGCGGCGCAGATCGTCGAGAACTTTTCCTTTCCCCTCCCCGCGCGAGTGGAATCGTGCGGGCTGCGGGAGAGGGACAGCACGTAATTCGCCGTGTCCTTCGCGCCCTCATCGCCCAGGACGGCCCCGAGCGGCGGCATGACGCCGTTGCGGCCGTTCATGATGCTCGTCTTGATCGTCTCCGGGGCGCCCCCGTAGAGCCAGTCGTCGTCGGTAAGGTTCGGGAATCCCTTGCCGCCCGCGGCATCCGAACCGTGGCATTGCGCGCAGTGATTGAGAAAGAGTTTCTGCCCGATCGCGCGGGCCTGGGGATCCGCGGCGAGCTGCTTCAGGTCCTGGGCCGCGTATTTTTCGTAGAGCGGACCGTATTGCGCGTTGGCCTCCTTCACCTCGGCCTCGTACTCCCCGGTAGAAGTCCATTTGTAGGAGCCGGCATAACTGCCCAGGCCGGGGTAGAGGAAGAGGTACGCGAGGCCGAAGACGATGGTGATGTAGAACAGCCAGATCCACCAGCGCGGCAGCGGGTTGTTGTATTCCCCGAGGTCCTCGTCCCAGGTGTGCCCGGTGGTCTGCGTCGTGCTCCCGGCGACGCGGCGCGAACTCATCGTCTGCAGCAGCACCGCGCAAGCGACGATGCTCGCGACGGTGATGATGCCGACGTAGAACTCCCAGAAGCTGCTGGTGAAATCGCTCATCGACGCGTCTCCCTTCCCGGGCTTTCATCTTCGGCGAAAGGCAGCGCCGCGGCTTCGTCGAACCCGCGCTTCGCCCTGCCGCTGTAAGCCCACAGCACGATACCGACGAAGGTCGCGAAAGCGAGCACGGTCATGATCGATCTGAGCGCGTCGATGTCCATCAGCGTGCCTTCAGCGAAGTGCCGAGCACCTGCAGGTAGGCGATGAGCGCGTCCTGCTCGGTCTTTCCGGCGAGTTCCGTGCGCGCGCCGGCGATCTCGGCGTCCGAGTAGGGATGCCCGAGCAGGCGCAGCACCTTGAGCTTCGTTTCAATGACGCTGGCATCGGCGGAATTTCTCGCCAGCCAGGGATACCCGGGCATGTTCGATTCGGGCACCAGGTCGCGCGGATTATTGAGATGGGCGCGGTGCCACTCGTCGCTGTAGCGGCCGCCGACCCGCGCGAGGTCCGGGCCGGTGCGCTTGCTGCCCCACTGGAACGGCCGGTCGTAGACGAATTCGCCGGCGACCGAGTAGTGGCCGTAGCGCTCGGTCTCGGCGCGGAACGGCCGGATCATCTGCGAGTGGCAGTTGTAGCAGCCCTCGCGCACGTAGATGTCGCGTCCGGTGAGCTGCGTCGCCGTATAGGGTTTGAGTCCGGCGACCGGCTGCGTCGTGGATTTCTGGAAGAAGAGGGGCACGATCTCGACCAGCCCGCCCACCGCGACGACGAGGACGATGAGCACGATGAGAAGCGCGCTGTTCTTTTCCAGGGTTGCATGGCTGAAGCTCATGGGCGCTCCTCGGTCAGGCGTGGGCCGGGGCCGGGATCGCAGCCTCGGCGGGCCGGCCGGCGGCAACGGTTTTCCAGACGTTGTAAGCCATGATCAGCATCCCCGAGAAGTACAGCAGCCCGCCGAGCAACCGGATGGCGTAGAAGGGATAGGTCGCCTTTACCGCCTCGACGAACGTGTAGGTGAGCGTGCCGTCGCTGCTGACCGCGCGCCACATCAGTCCCTGCATCACGCCGGCGATCCACATCGCGGCGATGTAGAGCACGATGCCGACGGTGGCCACCCAGAAGTGCAGCGTGATGAGCCGGATGCTGTGCATCTGCGGCTGGCCGAAGAGGCGCGGGATCAGGTAGTAGATGCTGCCCATGCTCACCAGGCCGACCCAGCCGAGCGCGCCCGAGTGCACGTGGCCGATGGTCCAGTCGGTGTAGTGCGACAGCGCGTTCACCGTCTTGATCGACATCATCGGACCCTCGAAGGTGGACATGCCGTAGAACGACAGCGATACGATGAGGAACTTGAGGATCGGATCGGTGCGCAGCTTGTGCCACGCTCCCGAGAGCGTCATGATGCCGTTGATCATTCCGCCCCAGGAGGGCGCGAGCAGGATCAGCGAGAACACCATCCCCAGCGATTGAGTCCAGTCGGGCAGGGCCGTGTAGTGCAGGTGGTGCGGCCCGGCCCACATGTAAGTGAAGATCAGCGCCCAGAAGTGCACCACCGACAGCCGGTAGGAATAGATGGGGCGCTCGGCCTGCTTCGGGATGAAGTAGTACATCATTCCGAGGAACCCGGCGGTCAGGAAGAATCCCACGGCGTTGTGGCCGTACCACCACTGCACCATTGCGTCCTGCACGCCGGCGTAGGCCGAATACGACTTCCACATGCTCACCGGCACCGCGGCGGAGTTTACGAGGTGCAGCAGCGCCACCGTGAGGATGAACGCGCCGAAGAACCAGTTGGCGACGTAGATGTGCGGCACCTTTCTCTTCGCCAAGGTGCCGAAGAAGACAATCGCGTACGACACCCACACCAGCGTGATGAGGATGTCGATCGGCCACTCGAGCTCCGCATACTCCTTGCCGGAGGTGATGCCCAGGGGCAGGGTTATGGCCGCGAGCACGATCACCGCCTGCCAGCCCCAGAAGGTGAACGCGGCCAGTCCGGCGGAGAAGAGGCGCGCGTGGCAGGTGCGCTGCACCACGTAGTACGAAGAAGCGAACAGCGCGCAGCCGCCGAAGGCGAAGATCACCGCGTTGGTGTGCAAAGGCCGCAGCCGTCCGTAGGTCAGCCAGGGAATGTCGAAATTGAGCTCGGGCCAGAGCAGCTGTGCGGCGATGATGACGCCGACCGCCATGCCCACCACGCCCCAGACTACGGTCATCACCGCAAACTGGCGCACCACCGTGTAGTTGTAGGTCGTCTGCATCGTTTCGCTCCCTGCCCGCCGCGGTAGGCACAATCCTAGAGCCCGGGGCGGCTGCGCTTTTGACCTAGATCAAACGGGTGACTCAGGCATCGGGCCGCCCGGTCTGGTCGTCGTCGGCGAGGATCTTGAGCGCCGGCCCGTCCAGATCGTCGAATTGCCCGCTGCCCAGGGCGAACCAAAACACCGCGCCCGCAAGGAACGCGAGCACCACGCTCAAGGGAATCAACAGATAGAGGATGTCCATGGCGCCGGGATCAGGTCGGGGAAAGCGCGGTCGCGGCCGGCGCGACGCTTTCACTGCGCCCGCGCCGCCCGCGCTCCAGCCGCAGCGCATTCAGCACCACGACGAGCGAGCTTCCCGACATGCCGATCGCCGCCGCCCACGGCGTGAGCGCGCCGGAGATCGCGAGCGGCAGCACCAGCAGGTTGTAGCCGAACGCCCAGGCGATGTTCTGCCGCACGATGCGCAGGGTGCGGCGCGCGTACCCGACCGCGCGCGGCAATCCGCCCAGATGACCGGACAGGATCACGCAATCGGCCTGCATCTGCGCGAGCCGCGTGCCGTTGCCCATGGCGAGCGAAATGTCGGCTTGCGCGAGGACGGGCGCATCGTTGATGCCGTCGCCGACCATCGCCACTTTTTTTCCCTGCCGCTGCAGATTCCCCACGTACTGGCGTTTCCTCTCCGGTGTCGCCCGTGCCTCGACCTTGTCTATGCCGGCCTTTGCGGCAACTTCCTGCGTCACGCCCTCGTCATCGCCGCTCAACAGGTGAACCGCGATGCCCTGGTCTTTCAGCGCATCGATGACGCCCGCCGCCTCGGGCCGAAGCTCATCGGCCAGCCGGAACGACGCGAGCAGGCCCGATTCGTCCGCGAGCGACACAATGGTATCGCTGCCGCTTCCTGCGCCTGCCGGCCCCGCGGTGAACACGAGATTGCCGAGGCGATAGCGGCGCCCGTCGATGCGTGCCTCGATGCCGGCGCCGGGAATGTTGCGGATGTCCTCCAGCGGATATTTCGGCAGGGTCGCTCCGGCTGCGGAGATGGCGTGGCCGATCGGATGTTCGGAAGCCGACTCCATCGAGGCGGCGATCGCCAGGCAGCGGTCGCGCGGCAGGACGCCGTGCACGATCACGTCTTCGACGCGCAGATCGCCGTGCGTCAGCGTCCCGGTCTTGTCGAACACGACGTCGGTGACCGCGGCCAGGGATTCGACCGCGTGCCCCCGGGCGACGACGATGCCTTGCCGCGCCAGCTCGCCGGTCGCGACGCCGAGCGCGACCGGCGTCGCGAGCGACAGCGCGCACGGGCAGGTCGCCACCAGCACCGAGATCGCCACGAGAAGCCCGCGGCCCGGCTCATTCACCGCCCAGAAGACGCCGGCGATGAGCGCGAGAACGAGCACCATCAGGATGAAGAGCGACGCCGTGCGGTCGGCGAGCCGGATCAGCGCGGGCTTTTCGGAAGCGGCGCGCTCGACCAGCCGCAGGATCGACGACAGCACCGTGGCGGCGCCGACCCTCTCCACCCGCACGATGAGCGGACTGGTGAGATTGACCGCGCCGCCGATGACCTCGCTGCCCGGGCGCTTCGCGATCGGCTTGGCTTCTCCCGAAAGCAGCGCTTCGCTCACCGAGCCGATGCCTTGCTCGATCGCTCCGTCGGCGGGCACCGCTTCGCCGGGTTTGACCAGCACGCGGTCGCCGGCCTTGAGCGCGACGACGGCCACGCGCTCGGCTTCCAGCGAATGCGGAAAATCCCGCAGGCGGTGCGCGAACTCCGGGATGAGCCGGCCGAGGTGCTGCAGGGCCCGCGTCGTTCGCTGTCGTGCCAGCAGCTCGAGATAGCGCCCCAACAGCAGCAGGAACACGAACATCGTGACGGAGTCGAAATAGACTTGGCCTGCGCCCGACAAGGTCGCAACGACGCTCGCGCCAAAGGCGATGCCGATGCCGAGCGCGACGGGAACGTCCATGCCGAGCCGCCGCAGGCCGAGGTCGCGCCAGGCGCCGGTGAAAAAGGGTG
>JBGPTG010000273.1:0-4975 GCA_041490545.1 Gammaproteobacteria bacterium | reverse complement strand
TCGGCGATCGCCTGCGCCAGCGTCTGGGTGAGGTAAAGCGAAGTCAGCATGTAGCCGAAGATCACCGCCGCTGCGATGATCATGAGGATCATCACCGATTCGCGCGTGGTGTCGCGCAGGATCACCCACCAATCCTTAGGCCTCCACATGCGGTAGATCACGACTGCGAGGACCACGCACAGCGCCGCGCCGACGCCGGCGGCCTCCGAGGGCGTCGCCACGCCGCCGTAAAGCGCGTACATGACGCCGACGATGATCAGGACGAACGGCGCGATCTTCGGGATCGCCTGGAACTTCTCCTTCCAGCTGTAGCGGAACTCCGCCGCATGGGAGCGGAAGCCGCGCTTCCAGATGATAAACAGCGTCCATAGTATGAACAGGCCGGTCAGCAGCAGGCCGGGCAGCACGCCCGCGAGGAACAACCTGCCGATCGAGGTCTCGGTGGCGATGCCGTAAAGTATGAAGGTGATGGAAGGCGGGATCAGGATGCCAAGCGTGCCGCCGGCGCAGATGGAGCCCGTGGCGACGTCGTCGGGGTAGCCGCGCCGGCGCATCTCGGGAATGCCCATCTTGCCGATGGCGGCGCAGCACGCCGGCGACGAGCCGGTGAGCGCGGCGAAGATGGCGCAGGCGCCGAGGTTGGAGATGGCGAGGCCCCCGGGCAGGCGGTAAAGCCAGCGGTCGAGCGCCTCGTACAGGTCCTTGCCCGCCGGCGACGATCCGATCGCCGCTCCCATCATCACGAACATCGGGATGGACACCAGCGTGAAGTCGTTCAGCCCAGCGAAGAAATTCTCGGCGACCACGTGCAGCGCGCCGAAGCCCTGGAAGACGGCGATGAAGACGATCGACAGCGCGCCCAGGCCGAACGCGACCGGCGCGCCCGAGAGCAGCACGACCAGCGTCACGACGAGGACGAGGGCGCCCTGCTCGGATGGGCTCAATGCGCTCTCCTCTCGCCCATGCCGAACGGCGCTTCGCGGCCGGTGACCAGATTGTAGAGATCCACGACATACTGCAGCGTCAGGATCCCGAGCCCGACCGGCATCGATGCGTAGGGAATCCACAGCCGCACGCGCCACATGGTGTTCGAGAGCCAGCTCCCGTTCCACGCCTGCATCCAGTACTGCACGGTGAGGACAAACATGACGACGCAGAACGCCATCGCCATCAGCGCCGAGACGAGCGCGAGCCAGAAGCGGGCGCGTGCGCCCAGATAATGCGGCAGCACGTCGACGTTGACGTGCCCGCGCGTCAGCAGCACGTAGGGGCTGCCGACGAAAGTCGCCGCGACCAGACTATAGGTGACGAAATCGGTCTGCCAGATGGTGTTCTCGTTGAGCACGAAGCGCACGAACACCATCTCGCACACGATCACGACGCCCACGGCGATGAGGGCCGCAGCGATATATCCGCAAAGGCGCGAGAGGAGCCTGACGGAGCGGACAAAGAAGTCCATGGAGCCGGCGGAGCCGGGCCTTGTGATTCCGGTGGAGCCGGCGGGCGGGGCGCAGCCCGCCGGCGGATGCGATCCCGGAATTACTTGACCGAGAACGCCTCGTCGATCAGCTTCTTGCCGTCGGGAACGTCTTTGGAGAATTCGGCGTAGGAGCTTTTCTTCGCGACGTCGATCCACTTCGCGAACTCGGCCTCGTTCAGGGTCTTGATCTCGACGCCGTGGTCCTTGTACGCCTTGATGGTGGCCGCATCGACCGACTCGGCCTTGTCCTCGTAGTATTTCTGCGCCTTCTTGCCCGCGGCGATCAGCACGTCCTGCTGCGCCTTGGTCAGCCGCGCGAAGGTCTTCTTCGACATCAGCAGCGGCTCGTACATCATCCAGAGCGCGTTCTTGCCCGGCACGGTCAGGCACTTCGCCTGCTCGTACAGCCGGAACGACAGAAAGCTCCCCATGCTGGTGTCGGTCGCCTCGGCGACGCCGGTCTGGAAGGCGTTGTAGATTTCGTTGGAAGGCACCGAGACGATCGAGGCGCCGGCGCTTTGCCACATCTGCGCGAAAGTCGGCCCCGCGGCGCGGAATTTCAGTCCCTTCACGTCATCGGGTACGGCGATGCAGCCGCGCTTGGACGCCATGCCGCCGCCGAACCAGGCGTCCGACAGGACCATGACGCCGTTATCCTCGATCTTGGCACGGACGTCCTTCATGAACTGCGAAGCGTTGATGCGCTTGGCGCGATCGTAGCTGCGGATCAGGCCGGGCATGAGCGTCGCGCTAAATGCGCGCACCTGGCCGCTGGCGTAATCGAGCGGGAACAGCGTGACGTCGAGCTGACCGTTGACCATCGCGTTCCATTGCTGCTCGGGCTTGAATAGCGACGCGCCCGGGTAGACCTGGATGTCCAGGTCCACGTTCGCGGCCTTGGCTTCCTTCGCGATCATCTGCACCATGTCGTCGCGCACGTCGCCCTTGCCGCCGGGAAACTGGTGCGACGCGCGCAGCACCGTCGGCGCTGCGCTCGAAATACCGCTCAACGCGACCGCCGTCAGCGCCGCAAGCATGCCCATCCATTTCACGTTCTTCATTGAATTGCCTCCTCCAGAATGGTTGCGTGTAACGCCCCCGGCTTCGGTCCGGCCGGGTGAGGCGTCGTCCAAATCCCCGGGCGCTATTCTATGCCATGCTGGCCGGCGCGTGCGAACGACGGTCCCGGTCCTGCGCACGAGCGAAGCGGGAAATGGGGCAACGGGGTGATCGGCGCCGGGATCAAGGTCGGCCTGTGAACGCTTTGCCCGACCAGGCCCCGCGCCGCGGCGCTATTTCGGCTCGCCCTCTAGCAGCAGGCGGATGAGCGACACGAGTTCCTTTTCCTTCTTCACGAAGAAGTGATCGGTGCCGAACATCATGGTCTGGCTCGAGCCGCGCGTGCGTTTGAGCAGGGCGGCGCGCCTGGGCGCACCCTGCAGCACGGCGTCGAGATCCTTCTCGGCGTAGACGTCGTACACCGGGAACTTCAGGCGCTTCCACGCGGTAAACTCGCCGTTCGACACCGACAGCGCGATCCAGCCCGCCAGCGGCACCTGCGGGTGCGCCGCCACATAGTGATTCGCCATGCGCGAGCCCATGCTGTGCGAGAGCAGCACCACCTTGTCGTACTTTTTTCTGCGCAGGTAGGTGAGCGCCGCGGCGAAGCGTGCGTCGGCTTCCCAGAACAACACCGGGTAGCGCGCCGTCGGCGCGTCTGCGGCGAGGATCGGCATCTGGATGGAAAGCGTGGTGTAGCCGGCGTCGGCAAGGCGCACGCGCAACTCGCCGATCAGCCCGAAGTCCGGGTGCACGCCCAGCCCGTGCGCGAGGATGACCGCGCCCTTCGGCTGCTGCGCCTGCGTGTAAATGCCGAGGAATCTCTCGGTTCGCGGCGCCTCCAGCCAGACCGCCTCGCCGGCGACGAGCGAGGGCACGACCTCGTCGGCCCAGCGCTTTTCCTTGGCGTAGTCCGACGGCTGCTGCTGGGCAAGCGCGAGAAGCGGAACGCACAAGGCGGCGGCGCAGCCGGTCTTCCATGAAAGAAATCGCATCGGCGACCCCCGAAAATCCGCGCCCATTGTAGCCTCGCGCCCGGCCCGCGCGGGGCTTTCGGATAAAATACCGCGACTCCGAAAAGGCAAAACCGAAATTCGTCGGCCGCTCGGAAAAACCCGAACGAGCAGCTTTCCGGGCCGGCCGCAACGAGGAGATCCGCAATGGCAGGACCGCTATCTCACATCCGCGTCCTCGATCTGTCGCGCGTGCTCGCCGGTCCATGGGCCGGGCAGAACCTTGCCGATCTCGGGGCCGAGGTGATCAAGGTCGAGCGCCCCGGAGCGGGCGACGACTCGCGCGCCTTCGGCCCGCCCTGGGTCAAGGACCGCAAAGGCCGCGACACCCCGGACTCGGCCTATTACACCTCCGCCAACCGCGGCAAGAAGTCCGTCACGCTGAACATCTCGAAGCCCGAAGGCCAGAAGATCGTGAAGGATCTCGCGAAAATTTCCGACGTGCTCATAGAGAATTACAAGTTCGGCGATCTCGCGCGCTACGGCCTCTCCTACGACGACCTAAAGAAAATCAACCCGCGGCTCGTCTATTGCTCGGTGACGGGCTTTGGCCAGACCGGGCCCTGGCGCGAGCGCCCGGGATACGACTTCATGATCCAGGGGATGGGCGGGATGATGAGCGTCACCGGGGAACCGGACGATGCACCGGGCGGCGGGCCCCAGCGCGCCGGCGTTCCGGTCGCCGACATCATCACCGGCATGTACGCCTCGATCGCGATCTGCGCCGCGCTCGCGCACCGCGCAGAGAGCGGAGTCGGGCAGCATCTCGATCTCGCGCTCCTCGACTCGCAGATCGCGCTTCTCGCCTACCAGAACACGAACTATTTCTCCACCGGGAAACCGCCCAAGCGGATCGGCAACCTGCACCCGAACATCGTGCCGTATCAGCCGTTCCGAACGAAGGACGGCAGCATCATTCTCGCCTGCGGCAACGACAACCTCTATCGCAAATTTTGTGAGGTTGCCGGCTGCATCGAGCTCGCCAGCGATGCGCGCTTTGCCTCGAACGGCAAACGCGTCGAGAACCGCTCGGAGCTGACGCGGCTGCTGCAGGCGATCTTCGTGAAAAAGAACACGCGCGAATGGGTCGAGCTGCTGGACGCGGCGGGCGTCGCGAACGGCCCGATCAACGACGTCGAGCAGGTGTTCGAGGAGCCGCAGGTCAAGGCGCGCGGCGTGAGGATAGAGCTCGATCACAAGGTCGCGGGAAAGCTGCCCCTGGTCGCGAGCCCGATGCGCTTCTCGGGGACGCCGCTCGAGCACAAGCTCGCGCCGCCGGTGCTGGGTCAGCACACCGAGGAGATCCTGCGCGAGGTGCTGCGCTTGAGCGAGAGCGAAATCGCCAGGCTGCGCGCCGAAGGCGTAGTCTAGAAAAGTCCACAGGGAGACATCGCATGCCCGCCCCCACAAGCCGCCGTTCCGC
>JBGPTG010000272.1:0-4977 GCA_041490545.1 Gammaproteobacteria bacterium | reverse complement strand
TTCTCATCTCCGGCCGCGGCAGCAACATGCAATCACTGGTCCATGCCGGAATCCCGGCGAAAATCGCGGCGGTGGTGAGCAACCGTCCGGAGGCGCCTGGCCTCGGCATCGCTGCGCAAGCGGGCGTTCCCACTGCCGTCGTCGACGATCGAGACTTTGCTTCGCGGAGCGAATTCGATGCTGCACTGGCACGAGTGATCGACCGCTATTCGCCGGCGATCGTCGCGCTCGCTGGTTTCATGCGCATTCTCTCAGGCGATTTTGTCAGGCGCTACGAGGGAAGACTGCTCAACATCCACCCGTCGCTGCTCCCATCCTTCCCGGGACTGCACACGCACCGGCGTGCGCTTGAGGAAGGCGTCAAGGTCCATGGGTGCACTGTGCATTTCGTTACCGCGGAGCTAGATCGGGGCCCCATCATCGTCCAGGCGGCGGTGCCGGTACACGCCGACGATACGGAAGAGCGTCTCGCGGCCCGGGTGCTGCGGCAGGAGCACCACATATATCCGCTGGCCGTTCGCTGGTGCGTCGAGGATCGCCTAGTCGTCGAAGACGGTCGGGTGCGCGTTGATGCCGCAGGCGGCGAGCAGGCCCTGCTCGCCGCCGAATGAGGTCTGGCATGCACTTGCACCGCGCGGTGACGGTGACATTGCTCCTTGCGACCGCTTCTGTGTGGGGTGCGCCGCCTGAGCGGGTCAGGATTACCTACGACACGAGTTACAACGGCCTGACGGTTGCTGAGGTTGTCGAAGTGCTCGATCACGATGACCGGACCTACAGTATCGTTTCGGAAGTGAAAGGCAGGGGCATCCTCGCATTGGCGCCGGTGCTGAAGCGCAGCAGCCGCGGGCGTATTACGCCCGAGGGATTGCGTCCTGACGAGTACCGCGACCAGCGCGGAGATAGCTGGGCTGTTACCGCGAAATTTGATTGGAACGCGCGCTCGATTGTCCAGGAAAAGAACGGCAACTCGGAAACGCTCGCCATGCCGGGAACTGCCCAGGATCCCCTCAGCCTTGCCTACAGCTTCGCCTTCGTGCCTCCGGTCGGGAAGACATTTGAGGTCACGCGTGCCGAAGGCCGCGGCGTGTCGCAGTTTCGCTTTGTCGTGGTCGGCCCGGAAAAGCTGACCACGCCTGCCGGCGAAATGCAGACCCTGCGAATCTCCAAGGAACGCGACGGGCCCGACGATAAAGCCATGGATATCTGGTTCGCCTCCGACCGTGGCTACCTGCCGGTTCGCATTCTCATCGTCGACAAGGACGGCACTCGCGCCGACCAGGTCGTAACGCACATCGGCAAGTGAAGAGATTTTCCCGTCCGCTGCTCGAGGCGTGCATCCAGGCTTTCGATGCAGTGCTTCCCCTGGAAGGCCCCGCGGATGCGGCGCTGTCGGCGTTTTTCCGCGCCAAAGCAGCAATCGGGCAGCAGGATCGCGCGACAATCGCCGAATCGGTTTTCGCCGCGCTCAGGCACCGGCGAAGCCTTGAGGGTGTGGCGGCGGGTCGGAGTACGCGGCTTCGCGTGTTGGCCACCTGGGCGGTTCTGCTTGGCGCCAACCTGAGGGAAATCGAGCCCTGTCTGCGTGGCGGCGAAGCCGATTGGCTCATTGCCGCAAAGGAGGCCGCGCGAGCGCCGCGATCGTTCGCGGATGAATGCGAGCTTCCCGACTGGGTAGTCGAGCGCCTGCGGACTCGATTTGACGAGACTGCTTTGCTCGAACTTGCGAGGGGGTTGCTCCAGGTCGCGCCGCTCGACCTGCGGGTCAACACCCTGAAGATCTCCCGCGAGGCTGCCATCGCGCGACTCGCCGCCGAGGGTATCAACGCTACTGCGACGCCTTACTCGCCCGAAGGCCTCAGGCTCGCCGGCAAGCCTGCAATCAACCAGCGTGCGCTGTTCCTGGAAGGCGCAGTCGAAATCCAGGACGAGGGGAGCCAACTGGTTTGCCATCTCGTCGCGCCCAGGCGCGGTGAGATGGTGGTGGATTTCTGCGCGGGGGCGGGCGGCAAGACACTGGCATTGGGCGCCCTCATGAGTTCTACCGGACGTCTGTATGCTTTCGATGTATCTCCCAAGCGTCTTGCCGGGCTGAAGCCCCGTCTTGCACGCTCCGGCCTCTCCAATGTCCATCCGCAGCGAATCGAAGGTGCCAACGACGCGCGCATAAAGCGCCTCGCGGGAAAAATCGACCGTGTTCTCGTGGATGCGCCTTGCAGTGGGTTCGGCACGCTTCGCCGCAATCCAGACATGAAGTGGCGACAGACGCCGCGGGATGTCGATGAGCTTGTCGAGAAGCAGAAAACCATACTCGCCTCGGCGGCACGGCTTGTGAAAACAGGAGGACGGCTGGTGTATGCGACCTGCAGCGTTCTCGCGGAAGAGAACCAGCGAATCGCTGAGGAATTCCTCTCGAAGAGCCCGGGATTCAGGCTGCTTCCGGCAGAAGAAGTCCTGAGGAAGGAGAGGATCGCCCTGGACGATGTGGGGGACTACCTGGAACTCTGGCCACACCGCCACGGGACGGACGGATTTTTCGCGGCAACATTCGAGCGGGTCACCTGAGAGGATCATAGTGCGATTGGGGCATTTGCCTCGATCCCCTCTTGATTATTACCGGTTTGCGACGATATATCCGTTACTTGCGTATACGTGGCACACTGGCCAGGTAATTCGCACTTGCCCTTTGGCCGGATTCACGTAGAATCCGCGGCAAATTACGACAAGGAAGCAGATGGAACCTAACCCGTTGTTTTCAGGCATTTTCAACCTTCCGTGGTGGGGCTACGTGCTGGTGGCCTTGGCGCTGACACACGTCACCATTGTCGGCGTGACCGTATTTCTGCACCGCTGCCAGGCCCATCGGGCGCTGGATTTGGGTCCGATAGCGAGCCACTTTTTCCGCCTGTGGTTGTGGATGACCACTGGAATGGTGACCAAGGAGTGGGCCGCCATTCATCGCAAGCACCATGCCAAGTGCGAGACGCCCGAAGACCCTCACAGTCCGCAGCAGGTGGGCATCAACCGCGTCCTGTGGGGTGGTGTTTTTCTGTATGTTAAGGAGTCATACAACCGGGATACGATGGAGCGTTACGGTTACGGGACCCCCAACGATTGGCTCGAGCGCAATATCTACTCGAGGTTCACGGTGCTCGGCCTCACGCTCATGGGGTCGGTCAACGTGCTTCTGTTCGGCGCCGTCCCGGGGGTTCTCATCCTGGTCACGCAGATCCTGTGGATTCCGTTCTGGGCGGCGGGTGTGATCAACGGTATCGGCCACTTCTGGGGCTATCGCAACTGGTCGAGCGAAGACGCCAGCACCAACATCGTTCCCTGGGGAATCGTCATCGGTGGCGAGGAGCTCCACAACAATCACCACGCCTTTGCGTCCTCGGCGAAGCTCTCCAACAAGTGGTACGAATTCGACATTGGCTGGATGTACATCTGCGTGCTCGAAGCACTGGGCATGGCGCAGGTGAAGAAGGTGGCACCGACGCCCCGGTTCACCGAAGCCAAGAGCGCAGTCGATCTGGAGACCTTGCAGGCGATCATCACGCATCGCTACGACGTGCTCGCGAAGTACGCGAAGTCGCTGAAACACACCTACGCCGAGGAGCTGAGGAAACTCCGCCGATTCGCTCCACAGGACGCGCACGTCCTGGAGGGCCTTAAGCGTTGGTTGCACCGCGACGAGAAAACCTTGTGTCACACCGACCGGGCCAAGCTGGACGCAGTGCTCGCAAAATCGCGGGCACTTCAGACCGTGTATTCCATGCGCGCCGAGTTGGCTGCACTCTGGGAACGCTCCACGGCGTCACGCGAGCAGCTCGTCAGGCAGCTTCAGGACTGGTGCCAGCGGGCCGAGACAAGTGATATCCGACCGCTCGTAGAATTCTCTCGCCGGCTGCGCAGCTACGCTTGAGGATGGGCGGTCGCCCTGCGTTTGGGCGAGGCAACGAAACGTCCATCAAGCGGCGGGTTGGTCTTCTGTCAGTCCGGTTCAGCCCGCATTTGTCTTTGTCTCTCAGTCACTTAGTGTCACATCGACACGGCATGGTGTCAAAAGCGCGGCTGCTCTCTTGATTCCCGTGTGAATCCGGGGAGAATGGCGCCTGCCGCACATTCACTGTTGCCTTCCGGGTAGCAGGCCGGTCCGGCTCTTATCGCTAAACAAGACGAAGGGGTATGCAAATGAAAGCTCTGATTGCGATGGTTTCTCTGGTACTGATTGCCTCGCCGGCTGTCGCGCAGGTCAAAGCGTGCGAGGAACTGAAGGCGGAGATCGAAGCCAAGATCAAGAACAACGGGGTCAAGGAATTCACCTTGACGATCGTGGATAAGGACGCGGCTGAGGACGGTAAGGTCGTGGGAACGTGCGATGGAGGCAGCAAGAAGATCGTCTACAAGCGGGGTGGCTAGTCGCGGACTCTTAGTGCTCGAGTGAAATAAAAAAGCCCGCAGTTCGCGGGCTTTTTTGCGTCAAGAGCGCCGGGGCGAAGCGATCGCCGCGGATCCGGTCTACTTGATCTTGGCTTCCTTGTAGATGACGTGCCTGCGCGCCCGGGGGTCGAACTTCTTGATCTCCATTTTTTCCGGTGTGGTGCGCCGGTTCTTGGTGGTCGTGTAGAAATGGCCGGTGCCGGCGCTGGATTCAAGTTTTATTTTTTCGCGCATCGTGGCTCCGGTATCAGATTTCGCCGCGCTCGCGCAACTCTGCGAGTACTGCTTCAATGCCCTTCTTGTCGACGATGCGCAAACCGGCATTGGAGATGCGCAGGCGTACCCAGCGCTTCTCGCCCTCTACCCAGAAACGGTGGTATTGCAGGTTCGGATAGAAACGGCGCTTGGTCTTGTTGTTGGCGTGGGAAACATGATTTCCCACCTGGGGCGTCTTGCCCGTGATCTGGCAGACTCGTGCCATGGACTGCTCCCGCGGAAAAGGGCGAATTATAGGCGGGTCGCCGATGTGTATCAAGC